>JAEZQV010000428.1 GCA_023441125.1 Bacillota bacterium | reverse complement strand
CCAGTTTCTTATTAATACCCAGCGTTGTTGTATAGCCGGTTTCCGGTTTTAAATTCGGATTGCCCACCATGTATCCGCCATATTGCGAAGGCCAGTACAAATCATCTGTTGTAGGAGCGTTAAATACTTTGCCCCAGGAAAGATACATATCTGTATTCTTGTCCATCTGATAATTCAGTGAAGCCCGTGGTGTTGTTTTTGAGCCGAACATGTTGTAGTGATCATAGCGTACTCCCGGAGTAAAGACCCATTTATCATCCATTTGCACCCGGTCTTCCATATATATGGCCTTGTTAGTAAGTTTCTCATTGTCATAGAAGCCAGGATATTGCACTTTTACGTTCCGCCATTCGGCGCCGCCGGTCAGCAGGTTCCGATCATCCAGACGCCAACCGTCCTGCCAGGCAAAACCAAGCTCCTTATTATTGTACATGCCATCCGAGCTGGAGGCTTGCATGCTATATTTGTAATAATTTTGATACACACGCAGATATGCCGGAATCTCGGCATTTTTCTTCATATGGTAGGTTAAATCCCAGGTATTAGTCAGTGTATCCAGATAGGCGCTTGCATTATAGTAAGGATATACACCCGGTGCTCCTGCAGGCTGTCCCTTGTGGTCGTCGGCGTGCTCAACGCTCAATGTCAGTGACGTGTTGTCCGTCAGTTGTTTATCGAGACGGAAAGTCAGGTGCTGCTGATCATAGGCGCTGTTAGGCATTTCTTTAACAGTTCCAGTCTTAAAATCCTTATAGGAATAGTAATCCTGTTCTCGTTTTCCGCCTGACAAAAACCAGTTCCAGTCGTTGGTGCTGCCCTCTGTCGTAAAATCATACGTGCGCATTCCCCAGGAGCCTGTCCCTAATTTAACCGAAGACTGCACCTTCTCGCCCTTACGGGTAATAATATTGATCACGCCGCCTACTGCATCCGAGCCATATAAAGCCGAGGCCGCTCCTTTAACAATTTCAATACGCTCAATATTGCCTATGGCCGGAAAGCTGTTTAAATCGTAAGTGGAGCGGGTATGTCCCGCCAGCTTGCCCAAATTTACCCTGCGGCCGTCTACCAGAATCACGACCCGCTCATCGCCGTTCAGCCAGATATACTCCTCGCCTCCGGGGAACCCCTGCTGCGACACGACAACTCCATTCGCATGTTTTAAAACATCGGTCAAGCTGGTATAATTGCCCCGTTCAATTTCCTCTCTGGTAATCACGGTAACATTGGCTGCCGCCTCGGATACTTTCGTCGGCACCCGGTTGGCGGTAACTACCATTTGTTCCAATGAAAAGTCTTCCTGCTCCTGGGCAAAAACAGTCGGCGCCATCAGCATCGTGGAGGCCACTACCGCCCCTAACCAATACAAACTTTGTTTCTTTCTTTTACTTTGTTTCACTCAAACCACGCTCCCTTTTTGCTATATAAATTTTCTCGGCACAGCTAAAATTGAAATTTTCTTACAGGAACCCATTAGTCGAAAATTGTATCCTCTGCACAGAAAGCCCCTCTCCGTGAGTATCAGAGAGGGGCTTTCATAGCGGCAAAGCTGCTGAAACTATTTAAACAAAAATAGAAACATCAATCCCCTCCCCATCGCTCGTAGGTCATAACGGTGATGAACATCAGGCAGTTCTCCTGGCTCCGGATCATCGCTCACCCAAGCCTTCCCAGGACATTTCATCCCAGTGACATTTTTGGGTTTGCTCCCCGTTACAGTGGCGGGACCGCGCCGGTTTTTCACCGGTCTTCCCTATTAAGCCCCGTAGGGCACCTGACGCAATCATATGCAATTAAGTTAATTCACAAAAAATAAAATCCCCTCTGCTAAACGAAATAGCAAAGAGGAATATGTATCATAAAATGCCTTCAATCCCCTCCTCATCGCTCGTGAGTTCAACGGTGATTAGCATCAGGCAGTTCTCCTGGCTCCGGATCATCGCTCACCCAAGCCTTCCCAGGACATTCCATCCCAGTGGCATTTTTTGGGTTCACTCCCTCGTTACAGTGGCGGGACCGCGCCGGTTTTTCACCGGTCTTCCCTATTAAGCCCCGTAGGGCACCTGACTACAGAATATTCAATTTTTGAAACAATGTATATTATAGTAATAGTAGCATATACCGTCATAACTGTCAAACATATCCTGTCAGAAGCACAGGAATGGTTCGAAACTACTGAAGAACCTCGCCAAACCACTCGCCAGACCGGGCCGCCGGCCTATTCAATGACCTTGATGCTTTTCCATTTGCCACTTACAAACCGGGCGGTCATCAACAGCAACATAGCGGCGCTGTAGACACCCAGCAACAACCACAGCCAGATCAGCGACAGGGGATACAAGACACAAAGCACATAGGGTATAATCACATAAAAAAACAGGGGCACCACCGCATAGACCATCATCATAAAGCGCGTATCCCCTGTCGATTTTAACAGGCTGCCCACCAGCAAATGGACGGTATCGAGCACCAGCCACAGGGAGGTAAGCCGCAACAAGGGCGTAGCGGTAGAAAGCAGGTGACGCTGCTCCGCGCTGGCATCTGAGTGAAAAACAGCAATCAACTGTTCCGGAAAAACATTGCATGAAATTAGGATTAGAGCATTGAAACCAAGTCCCAGGACCAATCCTTTTTTAAGAATCTCCGGGATACTATCAAGTCTGCCGGCGCCTTTCTCCTGACCGGCAATAATCCCCATCGCCGTCGTCATGCCAATCACCGGCAGGATAAAAACGGCCTCCATGGCAAAAGCGACATTCGCCGCAGTCAGGTTCATTTCACCCATGGAGCCAATAATCAGGAGAAAAATGCTGAAATACCCTATTTCCGCAAAAGACTGAACGCCGGCGAATACGCCAAAGCGCAGCAGACTATAGAGCAAAGGACCGTTCAGCCGGTAGTGTTGCCAAGGCTGATATTGGTGTTGTACTGCAGTTTTATTTAAGAACAGCAAATAACAAAACAGGCCGACCACGCAACTGATAATCGCCGCTAAACCCGACCCTTTCATGCCGAGTTCCGGAAAACCAAACTTGCCAAACACGAGTACTCCGGCCAGAATAATATTAATTATATTCGCAAGCACTGCCACCTGCATGGTCGTTTTCGTGTCGCCAATGCCACAATAGAAGCCAAAAAAGGCGCTAGAGAACAGTTGAATGCATTCGGCTATGATAATAAGATAAAAATACTCCACTTCGTATGCTAACAAGCTGCCGGCATGCCCCATCAATTGAAATCCCAAGGCAACTACCGGCGAAATGCCTAACAGGAGCAAGGTAAAAACCAGGCTCAAATAGAGGCCTTGCCACATGGTGGCGGCACATTGGGGATAGCGGCCTGCGCCGTAGTATTGCGCAGCCAGTGCGGAAACATAACCGACAATGCCCGTAAAGATGCTGGCAAGACCGATAGCCGTAAAGCTGGCCGGCAGCATAGCGGCAAATTGAGTGAGATCATACTGGGCTACGTACAGCCTGTCGACTAACACCAAAGCATTAAAGGCAAGCATGGAAAGGACAACCGGATATGTGATTTTGATAATCTGCCGAAAGGAAATATTATTCTCCTCTGGGTATGCCTTGTCCACGCCACATTCTCCTCATTACCGGCACTGTAAATCAGCTCACTCTAGGTTGTCTTGGCTTTTAATCACTGTCAAGCTAGTAAGTCTCTTGTTAGGGACATCAAACCTGTCCCTTTGTCCCTCCGCATCAAATGAATCGACTAACCTTTTATATGGGACTAATAACCTTACCTCCATATGGAACGATTATTTCTGATTGACCAGAACCACCGGCCTGGCCTCAATATATCCTCTTTCTCCCTGAGGTTCGAGCTGAAATCTCGGCCCTTGTTGGTCAGCCCAGGCAAAACCATAAAATTCAGCATCATAATCCCTTATTACATCCCACATATCATGAATAGTTTCCATGAATTCTTCATTATTAAACGGCGGCCCCTGGAATACCATATACTTACAAGGCTTAAGTTCTATAATATCAAAATCCGCCGGTATCTTCCCCGTATAGCTAACCGAAACCTCTACTCCCTGCGCATATATCGAGGTTCCTGGCTTACGAAGATGTTCCGGCAGCCACATGCCAATGGGGTCATACAAGGCATCTTTTATACTACATAATATTCCCCATACCTCACAACCAACTTCTTTATAATAGTCTAAGTAATTCTCCGCTTTAATGCCTCTCTTTAGAATTAGTTTTCTAGCTGGCCGATCTATTACTTGGACAAAAACAGTATTGCTTCTTTTGTTTTCCTTCATCTTTTTTACCCCTTTCCCGCCCTACATAGGGAAACGGCATGTTAGTGACTGGATAACTGCGGGGAATCCAGCCAAAAGCCTGCAACCCAAAGCCGGTCAGCCTCTTCCGTCAAAACAGTGAGGACAGTGACAGCAGCCGGTTCTTTCGCAAACTTCACTTTATAAGTAAAAATGGTGAACAGCTCTCTGGTTTCGGTGCTGACCGGCTCTTTGGAAACATAATCGCCGAGCTTTTGCCTGATCGCCTGGCTGAGGTTCCGAAACTGAGCTTCCGGCAAGCTGCTTTTCATTTTCTGATCAAGGTTGGCAGCAAAGCTTGCATAATCATCCTTGTTCAGACCGGTTAACATGGTTTCGGTGAATGCATCGGCTGAGCTTTGCATAGCCTGCTGGGAAATAACTGGGGTCAAAGCAGCCGCGGCGGGCATCCGGTCAAGCCGGTCCGCCACAAGCTTCACCACCAGCGCCGACCAGGCCCGGACATCGGCCGTTAGTTCACCGGTAGCCACTGCCGGGGCTAACACCTGATACTTGCCGGCAGTCAGAACAAGCAGGTCATTGCCGGCCTGGGCCAGTTCATCCGGGCTCAGCAACTGCCATTGATTCTGATCTAAGAGATGAACATACAAAGACGTGCCGGTCACCAGCGCCGGCTCCTTGTCCACCTGGCGCAGGACCGCCATAAAGCGCTGTTTGTCAATGGTGCCGTACTCTTCCTGATACTGCTGATACAAGCTGTCTTCCGTTATGCCGAAGCGGTTCATGCGCCGCAGCACACTGTGCTGTTTTTGCGGGGACAAACCGCTCTGCCGCAGCAAGGCTTCCTTGACGGCCTGTTTGACGGTGCGGCCGACCAGTTCTCCCAGTTTGGCATGCTTGCCCGCATCCTCCAGATAAAGTGGCGAACCCGGGTTGGTAATCACCATCGTCTGATCGGTCCCCGAGCCAGTGGCCAAGCCGGTCGAAAACCGGCTGCCGGCCACCAGCTCCTGCAGGGCGGCTGTTTTGGCTTCAGTACAGGTCACGAGCGCCCGCGCCATTGTGCCGGGCGGAAGATCGGCGTCAATAACCAGCATGATGTTGATGGTACCTGCTTTGTAGGGCGTTGGCTTTTTGCCGGGCAGAAAATAAGACGCCGGATCGCCTACCCGGCCGCCGTTGCCTTCCACACCGCCGGTAGCGATGGCGGTTACGGTAAGCGACTGATAACTTTCCGACTGGATGGCAACATTGTCCATGGAGGCGGCTGTCCCCATGCTGGTCACCCGGCCGGGATTAAGCCCCAGCTGCCCGGCCACCCGCTGCATATACTCCGAATAATTGGCGCCTGTTACGCCGATGGCGCCTTTCATGTCGTGGTTAAACACCGCCTGAAGATCATGCCGGTAACCGCCGTTTATCACGGAAGTGCTTAAGACCTCCCGGGGAGCGTTGAAATTGATGACAATACTGGTATCCTGCCGGTACACCGAATCGCCGGTCGATAAGGTATAGACAGGTATCCGCTCACTGCCGAAACAGGGAAGGGCGCCGCCCCAGAAAATAAAAAGCAATAGTAGCCCGTGCAAACATTTTTTCATTATTTTGCCTCCTATTAATAATCTCATCAGGAGTCTTCTCTGCCACTATCCTATTGATAAAACGCTAGATCATATCTTGATAAATCAGTTGAATATTATAGTCGCCGATACCGTAATGCGGGTATTGCTCACTAATTGCCTTGATGATAAACTGCTTGCTTCTATTTTCTCTAACCAGCCTGGCAATCGCCGACCTGATATCGCCGTGGGGCGAAATATAGTTTGCGTACAGGCGAATGCCGGCGTTTAATTCGTCAAAAACCGGATATTCCCTGGCCTGAATCTGTTTGTGGCAGAGAATCTCCCGGTATATCGCATAATATCCCCGGCAATCGATTGCATACGAGGTAAACACGATGTCCTGCCATTCGTCATACTGCCAAAAATTCTGTCTGACAAGACGCAGTTCAACGCTTCCCTGGTAATTGACGGTATCCAGATAAGCGCACAAAGTTAATACATTCATCATACAAAACATATCGGCATCAAACCACAAGACAATGCCGGCATGCGACGGCGGCAGCAAATCAGCCAGTTCGGCAACTGTCAATTCAGCATACCGGTCATAATCAACCTGCAAATTCACTGCCCGCAGCCGGAAAAAGGCCTCACTAAAAATCTCCTCACCGCACGCTCCGGTAATCATGGATTCATTAAAAGCGATAACTTTTTGATCTGTAGCGCATTTAGCTGTTAAATATTTTTTCAGTTCGGAACCGTTAGTAATATGTAGAATCATGCCATCCCTCCTAGAATAATCATAACTACGCAGTCTGTGCGGCTAACGCCGAGAACCGCCGGTCAGCTTTATCACCTGCTGCTTCCGGACAATTCCCGCAGTACCCTACGTCTCAGTTTGGTGAAAAATGTATTGGCGGCATCAATATTCCGCAGATAATCCACCGCAATCGATAACCAGCATATCCGGTGATACAGCTTATAAAATAACAGTTTATTCCGGTCATATTTTCCTGGCTTGCAAGCCGTCAAATAGTCATACAGCATATCCAGGAGAGCGTATTCAAATTCAATATCAAAAAACTTGATGCCTTCGATATCAATAAAACCAATTGTGCCGTCGGCCAGCAGCCAGACATGCGCCGGTGTTGCTTCGCCATGTATAAGGGTATAACCGGGCGGACTGACCGGGCAGGCAAAGATAACCATGAACCTGTTCAACTGCTGCACAACCAGATTCTTAAGACGGTTAGCCTCCTTATCCAAACTGCACGCCAGCGCCAGTTCCTCCACAGCATGTTCATAGCAAAGCTGATGACAGGCTTTAGAGTAGGCGGTACCAAGTAAAGGCGGTCCATAATAATCCCGGCGGCAGGCATAGAATTTATTAAGCTCGTCAGCCAGTTTGCCGGTAATGTCTTGTATATTGCCATCCTGCAGATAGTCCTGCAGACTAACGCCGTCAAAGCATTCCACATACGCATAGTCAAATTGCTGACCTGCGGAATAATGCCCGGTTTTTATTATCTGGGGGACCCGGATACCCATATCGGTCAGCAGCCTGGTATTGTGGCAGAAATAGTCAAGCCCCTCCGCGTACAAATAATGTAAGCCGTTTGTGCGAGTTGCCCTTAATCCTGAGAAAGGTTTTTGCCAGATATAAAGGATGATCTTAGGATGATTGGCAGCAGTTACTGCATATACCTGTTTCGAATTGCCGTTGGCAATGCCGGTTAGAGTAACTTGTTGCAAATTCAGATCTGCTTGTATGACAGAATGTGGCAGTTCACACAAATTCGGCATCCTGTGCAGCCTCCTTTCTATGGTTATACGG
>JAEZQV010000411.1 GCA_023441125.1 Bacillota bacterium | reverse complement strand
GCCCAGCACCGATACCATCCAGTTTACGCCGGAAGTCTTAGTGGCGCTGAAGACCTATGTATTGAATAATTTTGATGCACTGGCCCTGCCAGCCGATATCCAGGAAATAGTAAGACAGTTTTTTGCTATTAATAGCGAGATACTCTAAGCATTAGGCTGAGAATCTTAAGGCTCCGATAAATGAATGCTGCCGGGCGGCGTACCGAATAATGTTTCCATCAGCTTGGCGGCGATCAGCCGCTTGTTGTTTATAATCTCCGGATTCGATTCATGACCGAATTCGGTGGGCGAACTTGCTTCCAGTAAAGCAGCCATAATACCGGCGAAAAAGGCCAGTGTTTCTTCAATATGCCTGACTTCAAGCAGGCCTTCCTGATTGCCCTGCTCCAGGATACGGGTAAACAGCGGTACGGCAATGATCTGCATTTGCCGCCAGAGTTTATTGATTAATTCGCCTTGCTTTTCTTTATATAGTATTTTGGCAAGTAAGCCCGGCTCACCATAATAACACAGTTTATAAAAGGTAGTAATGAGCAGCTGCAGCTTGTCCAGAACAGGTATGTCTTTCAGATGGGCGGACTGCACTTCGCTGATCATAGTTTTTATATGGCGGGCAAAGATGGCCTCCAGGACAGCTTCTTTGGAAGTAAAGTAGTAGTAAAAAGTACCCTGGGCCACATTAACTTTTTTCACGATATCCTGAACGGTTGTTTTTTCATAACCTGCCGTCAGGAATAATTCCAAAGCGGTATCCATTAATTCGGCCTGGCGTACCTCCGGGTTTTTGGTAATTCTGGAAATAGGGAACACCTCGCTTGTAAACTGACTGACGTCAGTTTACATTGTAGATTAAAATAATACCGCTGTCAATAAATTACCAATAGTTATTTAAATTGCTCAGGATATAATTCGCGGGCAATCTGCTCGATGGCGTCCACGGTGCGCACGCCGCCGTTATTTACCGTAAAGAAGGGCAGGTTGATGATGTGGCCGTCACGGATGGCCCGCATGCTTGTCAGTTCATCCAATTGCTGCAGGTGGGCTATTGCGTCGGCATCCGGCAGATTTTCCGTACTGCTTTTACCTTGAGAAACAAATAGTATGAAATCGGGGTCGTAAGCCAGAACCCTTTCAGCGCCGACAACGGACTCTACATCGACCGCAATGTGTTTTCCGCCGGCCAGTGCAATCATCGTGCCGATCAGATAGCTGCTGTCATAGAGAACGAATTGACCATTGCCCTGGTCCTGCAAGACCATAACGGTTTTTTTATTTTTAACGCTTTGCAGTGACTGCTCGACCCGGGCAAGCCGCGACTGATAGTTCTTAATCAGCAGTGCTGCTTTATCCTCGACAGCAAAAATTCGTCCCATATCGGCCAGCAGCGTGTAGAGTGCGCTATCCAGGGTTGGTTTGGTTTTGGTCAGGGAACTGAGCATGACAAAGGTGGCTATGCCGCGCTCATGCCAGCTGTACACGTCTCCCAGGGTACTGTCGTTAAAATGATGGGCCCAGCCAATAATCATATCCGGCTGCATGGCCAGCACTTCCTCGGCCGTCGGTGCATAGCGGGCAGGAATGATATTAAGAGCGGCATACTCGGTGGACACGGATGCAAGTGGCGGACCGTAAGGCGCTACCGTGGCCAGAATATGGTCTTTCAGACCAAGCGCCAGCAGCAGTTCGGTTGCTCCGGGATGGGTGACGGCGACACGGGCCGGCGGCCGGTGATAGGTATACAGCACCGGGTTGCCGGCAGCATCGTAATTGGTAATGGCAACCGGCGTATAGGCAGCAGGCGCTCTGGCGACAGGTGGCGGCTGGAGGGGAATCGCCTGACTGCACCCGGCCAGGACCAGGGCGAGAATAAAATACAAGAGATAGTTAAGCATACCGGCAGAGGGGATGATAGGCAATGGACAGGCAGCCAGTAGCTTTGTTTTCCTGAATGGTGCAATCAATTTCATAGACTTCACGGATCAGCTCCCGGGTTAGAATCTTGTGCGGTTGTCCGCAGGCTACGATGTTCCCTGCCTTCATTACATAAAGTTTGTCACAGTACATGGCAGCCAGATTGAGGTCGTGTAAAACGGCCAGTACGCCGATACCCAGCGATTTAACAAGGGTAAGCAGCTGCAGTTGATATTTAATGTCCAGATGATTTGTCGGTTCATCCAGAACCAGCAGCTGCGGCTGCTGCGTCAAGGCCCGGGCCAGCAGGATGCGTTGTTTTTCACCGCCGGAAAGCGTGGTAAAATTGCGGTCGGTATAATCCTCCATGCCTACCTGGCGGAGGGCGCTGAGGGCAATTCTATAATCTTCGGCTGTGTCGGTTGCCAGCAAACCTTTATGCGGTGAGCGGCCCATCAGGACCAGTTCGAGGACAGTAAGGTCAAAATTCAAATGATTAAACTGCCCTACTACGCCGAGCTTCTTGGCGGAGTCTGACATGCTGATATTTTTTATATCCTGGCCGTCAAACAGGATAATACCGGTATTTGGCTTAATAGCCCGGTAGATGGTGCGGAGCAGGGTGGATTTGCCGCAGCCGTTCGGGCCGATAATACCGATAAAATCTCCGTTTTTTGCCTCAAGGGAGACTGCCCGGACGATATTTTTATTGCTTACGGTTACGTTAATATTTTGTACTGACAGCTGCATAACTGTCCCTCCTTATTTACTGGCAAAGCCAAGCGAATTTTTGCAGAGGATATACAGAAAGAAGGGGGCGCCAATGAGGGACGTGACAATTCCAATCGGCAGTTCGCCGCTAGCCAAGACAGACCGGGACAATACATCGGCCCAGGTGAGAAAAATAGCGCCGGTTAGAATGGACGCCGGCAGCAGGCGGCGGTGATCGGAGCCGGTAATGCCGCGGACGATGTGGGGAATAATCAGGCCAACAAAGCCGATCACACCGCAGGCTGCCACAATCAGGCCGGTTACCAGCGCCGTTACCATGAGATTGCTGCGGCGGGCTTTGGCTAGATCGAGGCCCAGCGTGGCGGCGGCCTCCTCGCCCAGCAGCAGGATATTGAGGCGGCGGGACTGGAGGAGAAAAAACACGCAGCCTGCTAATACGCCAAACGCCGGCAAAGCCAGGTTGCTCCATTTGGCTGCGGCCAGGGAACCCATTGTCCAGAAAGTAACGGTACGGATGCCTTCGGTATTGCCGGCAAGGTAAATGATACAATTGGTAAGGGCGCTGAACAAGGCGTTGGCAATCGTTCCGGCCAGGATCATCTTGACAGTGGACACCCGGCCGCCGATGCCTGATAATACCAGGACCAGCAGACAGGCGGCCAGGGCACCGGCAAAGGCCCAGAATGCCGTTCCCGGACCGGCTGAGCCGTTCAGCAGAATGGCAAAGGTGGCGCCAAGCGAAGCGCCGGCTGCAATCCCCAGGATGTAAGGGTCGGCCAGCGGATTCTGCACAGAGGCCTGCATGACTGTGCCGCAGGCGGCTAAACCGGCGCCGGCAATAACAGCCAGCAAGACCCGCGGCAGACGGATCTTCCAGATGATGTCGGTGTGAACGGCTGCAAGCTGGCTGAGAGTATCGCCGCTGCTTACGTGCAAGAGTTTGGATAGCAGTATCCGGTATGCTTCCACCGGGGCTATTTTTACGGTGCCTAAACAAACTGCCAGTACGATGGTCAGCAGTACAGCCAGGATCAAGCCTGCGAGCAGTAAGCTAAAGGCCTGCTGCCGGCGGACGGCGGCCGGTCGGGGAAACATTTCTTGTCGGTTGGGTTGCGTCATATCCGGTATGATCTCCTATCGGGATTTTATTACGATTCAGGCTATTTGCGAAGTGCACAAGCGGGCATACAAGCCGCCGGCAGCCAATAGTTCCCGATGGCTGCCCTGCTCGGTAATGGTCGCATTATCCAGTACAATAATTTTGTCGGCCCGGCGTACTGTGGATAAGCGGTGGGCAATCACCAGCAGGGTGCGGTTACCGGCCAACTGTTGAATGGCCTGCTGAATCTTGCTTTCCGCTTCCGGGTCAACGGCTGCAGTGGCTTCATCGAGAATAAGGATCGGTGTATCCCGCAGCAATGCTCTGGCAATAGCCAAGCGTTGTTTTTGGCCGCCCGATAACAATACACCCCGTTCCCCTACCAAGGAATCGTAGCCTTGCGGCAGGGAGGTTATAAAATCATGGATATAGGCCTGTTTGGCCGCTGCCATAATTTCCTCACGGGTGGCAGCCGGTTTGCCATAGGCAATGTTATCGGCAATAGACCCGTTGAACAGGAAGACATCCTGCGGGACAACACTGATTTGATTGCGCAGTGAAGCCAGGGAGATATCGCGGATATCTCTGCCGTCCAGCAGTACCTGGCCGGACTGGGGGTCGTAGAAGCGGGTTATCAGTGCCGCCAGGGTGGTTTTGCCTACCCCTGTCGGGCCGACGAAGGCTACCATATTGCCGGCCGGAATGTCAAAGGAGATATTGTCCAATACAGGAGAATCCTGGGCATAGCGGAAAGTTACGTTACGGAAGGCGAGCCGGCCGGCGCTGGTTGACAGCGATATGGCCGTAGGCTTGTCTTTTATATCCGGCTCGGCATCAAGCAGGGAAAATACCCGTTCCGCGCCGGCCACTGCCTGCAGCAGGCTGTCAACCGAGGTCACCAGCGTGGCGATGGGGGCGTAAAACAGGCTGAGGTATAGCAAAAAACGTACAATATCACCGACCTGCAGCATGCCATTGAGTGCCATGATGCCGCCAAAGCCCACGACAATAACGGTGCCCATGGATAAAATTCCTTCTACCGTAGGATGGTAGACGCCGCCCAGCCAGACTACTTTCATAACGGCGTCCCGCCATTGGTAGGTCTGGTTGCTGAACAGGCGCGACGCACAGGTTTGGCGCCCAAAGAGCTGAATCTCTTTTATGCCGGCGAGGTTATCCTGCAATACGGCGTTCATATCGCCCAGACGGGCCTGGTGCACGCTATAGGCCGGGTAGATCCGCCGGGTATAGTAATAGCTGAACAATACCATGAACGGCACCGGTATAAAGGTTAACAGCGCCAGCCAGGGGTTGAGCCGCAGCAGCAGCAGGGCCACCCCGGCTACAATCAGGGCGCTGCTTAATATATTGGGCAGGGCATGGGCAATCAGCAATTCAAACTGGGCCGTATCATTGATGACCTGGCTCATGAGCTGCCCGGTCTGTTTGTCATTGTAAAAACGCAGTGAAAGATTCTGCAGGTGATCATATACTTTGACCCGCATTTCAGCGACAATATTCCAGGCGGCATAATGCGCCCAATAGTCGCTGGCCAGACGAAAGACAGCCCGCAACAGATAGGTTCCCAGCAGCAACATGGCCAGCTGCTGTACCTGCGGGATAGCGGCCGTGCTAAAATTGCCTGTCAACAGGTCGATCAGCTGGCTGATCAAACCGGGGCCAAGCAGGTTGATTGCTGTATAGACGACAATACCGGCAACGGCGCCGAACAGGTGCCAGTAATATTTTTTCGCTTCTGAGAGCAAACGTACAATACATTGCATGGAAGATGTTTCTCCTCTAATGATATGGGATGTAGCGCCAAGGTGGCTAATTCAGACGGAAAGATACGGGTAAGGTGGAATAACAGACAATTGCCCGGCCGCTGGCGCTATTGCGATAATAGATGAAGCTTTCCGCGGCGATCGTTACTGCCGACGCCGAGCATAGGCGCAGCAAATACATAACCGGGCCGCCCTTGTGAAAAATGCTGAGTGCTTGTGTTGCAAATTCCATTTGCTGTTACCTCCGTTGGTTTGAACTGAATAGGGCTGAACAGGGGAAAGGGAGATTGACTGTGGCGGTCAATCTCCTCAAAAAACCGGTATTAGAATTTTTGCTCAAGGCCGAGATAGAAACTGCGTGCCGGCATGGGGAACTCGCCGGTGGTCGTGCTCCAGGTGCTGCCTGTCGTTTCATAGGCTTCATTGGTCAGGTTGTAGCCCTTGAGAAAGGCGCGGGTATTGGCATTCATTTTGTAGTTGACCACCATGTCCAGCGTTGTATAGGCTTTGCCGGTAAACTTGGCAAGATCCCGGCCGGAGGCGCTGCGCAGCGTCAGGCTGCTGTTCCATTTATCCTGATCATACTCCACATTTAGCCGGTAGCCATTAGGCTGGCTGTTGCGGGGATCGTCGGTATAGTAAGCGTCACTGTTGGCTTTGGACTGGATTTTTACATAAGAGTAACCGCCCGAAACACTCCACTGCGGCGATAGCTGCCGCGTCAGGCTGATATCCACGCCCCGGCGTTTTTCATTGTCGACATTGATATACTTTGTATATTCGGTGCCGTTGCCTTCCCAGTCCTGCCATTTCCAGTCAATCGCATCCTGAATCTGGCTGCGATAGGCGCTGGCCTGCAACTTGGTGCCGTCGCCAAGCTCAGTATTTAGGCCGATCGTGATGCTATTGCCGGTTTCCGGTTTTAAGTTGGGATTGCCTTTCCAATAGATTGTGTTGCTGTACATTTGCGCAATGGTAGGGTTCTTGACATATTGCCCCCAGGATGCGTAAATATTGGTAGTGGCGTTAATTTCGCGGTTGGCGGTTATCCGCGAGGTGAGATGACCGCCGGCCTCACTATGGTCGTCATAGCGTGTTCCCAGGGAAAGTGTCCAATTGCTGGGCAGTTTCCACCGGTCTTCCACGAATAGCGCGCTGGTCGTAAAGGCTTTATCGATGGAAACATGATCTTCGAGTTTTTCCTGGCGCCACTCACTGCCGCCCACCAGGGTATGGTTTTCATTCAGCTTCCAGCTTTGCTGCCAGTCCAGACCGGTTGCTGCGAGGTCATAGTCGGCTGTGAGCGAGTTATAATGGGTGGTTTCGTAACGGTTGTGGTAGATTCGCAACAAATTGGCAAGACCGGAATCCTTGCCCCACTGATAGGTCAGGGCAATGTTATTATCTTTGTTAAGCCGGTAGCCGCCCGGATAGACGCTGGTGCCGTCGGCTTTCAGATAGCCGGCAAAACCGGATTCATCTTCCGTATGCTCCAGCTGCAGGCTGAGCGAACGGCCGCCGGTCAGGTCCTTGTCAAGCCGCAGGGTTATAAACTGCTGCTCCTGCTGGGTATCGGCATGTGTTTTGGTCTGGCCGGTTTTGGGGTCCTTGTATTCAAAGTTGTCCTGCTTTTTCTTTTCCACTGTTAACAGATAGCTGATATCCTCGGTTTTGCCCTGGCTGGTGAGCCCATACCGCCAAAAACCCCAGCTGCCGAACTCGGAGGTAACGTTAGTTTGACTTGCGGTGGCTTTACGGGTAATGATGTTAATGACACCGCCTACCGCATCGCTGCCGTATAAGGAAGAAGCCGGGCCC
>JAEZQV010000405.1 GCA_023441125.1 Bacillota bacterium | reverse complement strand
TTTCACCCACCCGGGCAACCGTTTGTTTCCTAACTTTCGCTCAGCAGGGTACTGGCGCGGGTTGGTTGAGGTTATGGCTTACTATGCTTTTTTGCGCCGGCATCACCAGCTGTATATCCGGAATCCGTTGGCGGCTACCGCCTATCTGGGGATATACCTGTTAATGCTGGCCGAGGCTGTGACCGGGCTGGCGATGTATTCCATGATTAAGCCCAATTCCTGGCTGGCCGGTTTATTTGGGCCAGTGAACAACTGGCTTGGCAATGAATATATGACCCACTTTGTTCATCATGTCATTGCCTGGGGCTTCCTCCTATTCCTGTTAGGTCATGTATATCTGGTGTTCTATAATGATATTGTGGAAAAAAGCGGTGAGTTGTCCTCCGTCGTATCAGGCCGGAAGCTTTTTGCAGAAAAGCCGGCAGACGCTCAAGCTGGCCTTCAGGCTGAAACAGAATCCCGGTAATAAAGTGAACCAAACCCTCTGGTTCAGGTAGCTATGCCTGGGCTGGCGGGTTTGTTGCTTACTGGTGCTGACGGCAAGCCCGGATATACCCCTTTCTTCCGCAAGGAACTCATATAGTGCCTTGAACATATAATATACAAATTGACGTAACCTTGCGGAAAAGGGAGATGTGTGATGACTGAGAGAAAAGTTGATAAAGGCCAGGGGTGCTGTCAACTGAATTTTAACATATTGCCTGCCAATCGGCCGCCGATCATTGATGCCGGTTTTTGGGTACAGGCTACGGCCAGCGGCGAGATTTGCGGCTACGACGGCTTCGGTAGTATCTCCATATCGGCAGAAGGGCTAATTCCGTTAGGCGTTTATACCGTGTGGTTTGCTACCGACCGGGGGCTGCGGCCGGCGGCACCGACCGATGCCATATATACTGCCGACGGCTATGATCCCAACCGGCTGGTTGTCAACGGCGCCGGGATACTAAACTATTATGTTGCGCCGCTTGACTTTAATCCCTTGGTGGGCATTCCTTTACCAAACAGTAAAAACCGGGCCATTATCCAAGGTGTGGTGATTGGCTATCATAGCAATCGAACCACGAACGGTACCACCCCAGGCATATTTAATGTTAATTTTTTCGAACAATTATCCGCCGATGCCCGTTTTAGCCGCACGACGGACAGCGAAGCGCGTGATGAACAGGCTGGAGACTAAGTAGCCTGAATCAGAACCGGGGTCCCGATAGCGATCATCCCTGCCAGCTCAAGGGCATCCCGGTTAAACATGCGAATACAGCCTTTGGAGACGGCTCCGCCAATGGAAGACGGGTTATTGGTGCCATGAATGCCGTAATGCGGCTGACTGAGGCCCATCCAGATAACGCCGAACGGTCCGCCGGGATTAGGCACTTTGCTAACGATGCGATAATTACCCGGCGGGGTAGCGGTAGCAGACTTGCCCACACCGACAGGATAGGTCCGGATTATTGATTTCCCGTTTATCAGGAATAAAAGTCGTTTGGCCAGTGAAATTTTAATCAAATATGCCATAGAATCACCTCCGCTACCATACTATGCTGGGAAAAGCGGATGTGACGCAAGGAGAGCCATGGGCGCGCAAGGTGACAGGGTTCTCTTTTTTCATGGAGGAAAAAGCTGCACTGTTTCTTACATTCATGCCAATAAAAGGAGGAATTGACAGAAATTTCACGAAGTAAATAAGTGATAATAATCACCTGCTTCAGGCTGAACGAGAAAGGAGTGAGTAGTAGATGGCTCGAATCGTAAAATGGCTCAAAGGTATTAACGGAAAACTGGCGGTTTGTTTATTTTTTACCGGCATCGTTCCCCTGGGGGGAATACTGTTTTTTATGACGGTTTTCTCGCCTGATCAGTTTCAAGGTCTTATTTTTACTTATACTTTCATAACCTCCCTGATCCTGATGCTGTGGTCAGTGGTTGTGGCCCGATGTATCGCCGGTCCCATCCATCAGTTGCTTGGCAGCCTGCGGGAAATGGCAGCCGGGGGTGGCGACCTGTCCAAAAAGTTAAACGTGGAAACAAATGATGAAATCGGCCTGCTTGCCCATAATACCAACAATGTTATGGAAAAGATTTCCGATCTGATCGGGGAGATTACCGGAATCAGCCACAAGGTTTCGGAGGCCAGCAAATACCTGTCCGATTATACAGCGCAAACAACCGAGGCTATGCGCCAGACTACCGAGAATATCGGCGAAATAACAGCAGGATCGGCCCGGCAGGTGCACGATTTGGAACAGTGCAGCCAGTCCGCAACCCATGCCAGTGCGCAGGTAAACGATATTAATCAGTTAGCGGCGCAGACGGCTGAACTGGCCACCCAGGCCAATGCCAGTGCGGTTGAGGGCGCGGCTCAGGTCAAGGATGCTATTGTCACTATGACCGGGGTTAAAAATCAAATGGATATCTCAGCCAAAGCCATCCACGGTTTGGCCGAACGGATCAGCCAAATCGGGCAGATTGTTGAAGTTATCACGGCGATTGCCGCCCAGACCAACCTCTTAGCCTTAAATGCGGCTATTGAAGCGGCCCGGGCCGGTGAACAGGGCCGGGGCTTTGCCGTTGTGGCCGATGAAGTACGGAAACTTGCCGAAAACTCCCGGCAGTCGGCGGAAGAGATAACCAGTCTGGTTACGGGGGTACGCCAAGAGACCAGCGGCACCGTTGCCGCTATCGAAGATGCGCTGGCAAAAGCACACCGGGGGGCTGAGATGGCCAGTGGCTCGGAAACCGCTTTGAACCGGATTATTGCTATCAGCCGGAAGCTCAATGAACAGGTTAACTATATGGCTCAGAATACGGCCGGGGTATCGGGAGATATTCAGAATATAGCCGGCAATGTAGGCGAAATTACCGGCATCGCCCGGCAATTTTCCGGCGCCAGTCAGGAGATCAACGCCGCCAGTGAAGAAGTGTTTGCGACCATTGAAAAAATCGCTGCCTCGGCGCAGGAACTTGACCGCATGGCGCAAAGCATGGAAGAAATGACTGTGCAGTTTGTGGCGGTGGACGAGGCTACCCGGCGACGGATTAAAGATAAGTTAAACAAGGCGCGCAGCTTACTGGCCGCTTACGGTCCCATTCATATTAATAGCAGCAATCAGTTACTGGCCGGTGATCAGGTTGTCAATAATAATGACCGGCTGGCAGATGAGATATCCCGGCAGGTTGATGCTGCGTTCACCATATTTCAGGGCAATATCCGGGTGGCAACCACAGTTACGACCAAAGCCGGGCGGAGGGCTACCGGGACGCCGGCGGCAAACTATGTTGAGAAATCCGTTATTCAGCGGGATAATGCCTATATTGGCCGCGCTACGGTCATGCGCCAGTGGTATATAGTCAATTATGAGCCGCTGAAGGATAAACACGGGCGTATTATTGGCATGTTATTTGTCGGTGAGAAGCTGGACGACAAGATGAAATAGGCTCAATAGGGCCGCGCAGCAAATGTTTGTGAAAACATTTGCTGCGTTTTTTATTTAAGACAGGCCCAATTTTGGAATCAGGGTAATAAATTAGTAAAAAGGCGCATGGGCCTTTTGTGACATAGAAAGTTTGCATATTTAGATAATCAAGGCTGTTTTTGGTGACAAGAAAAAGGAAAAGGAGGCAAGTTTTATGGCCTATGACTTTGAAAAGTTAATTAAGCAGGATCGGGAAGAGCATAAGCAATATAAGTTTGACGGTACCTTAATGGATTATCTGGCAATTTTAAAAGAAGCTCCCGGCATTGCAGTATTAGCCCATCAGCGGATGCACGAATTGCTCATCAAGCCGGGTGTCGAAACCATCAAGACCGAAGAAAATACTCGATTGAAGCGGATTTACGGCAATGATACCATTAAACGCTACAGTTTTTTTCAGAATAAGTTTTTTGGCATTGACAAAAGCATTATGAAAATTATGCGCTATTTCCACTCGGCGGCAATGAAGGGGGAAGAGTCCCGGCAGGTATTATACCTGGTTGGTCCGGTCGGAGCCGGCAAATCATCGATTATGGAGGCCTTAAAGCAAGCTTTGGAAATGAGTCCGCCCATTTATGCACTCAAAGATTGCCCGATGCGGGAAGAACCGCTTCATCTTATTCCCAAGCACCTTAGGCCGCAGTTTGAAGAGATGCTGGGAGTTAGGATTGAAGGGGACTTGTGTCCGATTTGCCGGTATCGGCTGAAAACCGATTACGATGGGGAGTTTGAGCGTTTTCCTGTTACTACTACCGAGTTTTCCATCCGGTCGCGCAAGGGGATTGGAGTAGTGCCGCCGGTTGACCCCAATAATCAGGATACCTCGGTGTTGTCAGGCTCTGTTGATATCTCCAAGCTGGATCTGTATCCGGAAGATGACCCGCGGGTTCTGTCGTTAAACGGGGCGTTTAATGTCGGTAACCGCGGTGTAGTGGAATTTATTGAAGTATTTAAAAACGATGTCGAATACCTGCATACCATGATCACGGCCACCCAGGAAAAGTCCATTCCGTCGCCCGGCAAAGGCGCTATGATTTATTTTGACGGCATTATCCTGGCTCACTCCAATGAAGCCGAATGGAACAAATTTAAATCCGATCACACCAATGAAGCCATTCTTGACAGGATTGTCAAAGTAGAGGTTCCCTATTGCATGGAGCTGGACGAAGAGGTTAAGATTTACCGCAAGGTTCTCAAAAGCAGCAGTTTTAATGCCCATATCGCGCCGCATACCATTGAGGTGGCCTCGATGTTTGCCATCCTTACCCGCCTGGCCCCTTCCTCCAAGGTCGACCCGTTTACCAAGCTCAAGATTTATAACGGCGAAGAAATTGTGGAAAAAGGCTCCACCAAGAAAATAGATATCTTTGAACTGCGGGAAGAAGCGCCGCGGGAAGGCATGACGGGAATTTCCACCCGCTTTATTATGAAAGCACTGGATACGGCGCTGTCGGAGTCGGAGTTTAACTGCATCAACCCAATTGCGGTCATTGATACCATAGTCAGAGCGGCGAAAGAGCTGTCTATCGCGGAAGATGAGAAGAAGCGCTATCTCGGCTTTTTGCAGGATACTATCAAAAAAGAATACAACAAGATTTTGGAGAAAGAAGTGACCAAAGCCTTTATTCACGGTTATAAGGAGCAGGCGGAGAGCTTGTTTAACAATTACCTTGATCATGCCGAGGCCTATGTTAATGCCACGAAACTGAAGGACAAAAATACCGGTGAGGAACTGGAGCCGGATATTAAATTTTTGCAATCCATTGAAGAACAGATCGGCATTACCGGTACGGCCGCCCAGGGCTTCCGTCAGGATGTGACCTCCTATATGTTCACCGTAATGCGGAGCGGGGGAAAAATCGAATACAGCAGTTATGAGCCGCTCAAAGAAGCCATTGAGAAAAAGCTGACGGCTTCCGTCAAAGAACTTTCCCGGGTCATTACCCAGGCCAGAGTGCGTGACAAAGAGCAGGATACAAAGTTTAACGCCATGGTCGAGGCCATGCAAGCGAATGGCTATTGCCCGCATTGCTGCAATGTTGTGCTAAAATATGCCGCTAACAATTTGTGGAAGGACTAGCGCGGGGACGGAGGTGACCTATGGCGATATTTAAGGAGGGACGCACCGGTCAGTCGGACCGGTCGCAATATGACCGTAAACGCCACCGGGAACTTGTAGAAGATGCCATTAAACGCAATCTGGGGGATATTATCGCCGAGGAGAGTATTATCGGTCAAAGCAAAAACAAGAAGATCAAGATTCCCATCCGCGGTTTGAAGGAGTATCAGTTCATTTATGGCAACAATAACGGCGGTACGGCCAGTGGCACCGGTTCTGAGCAGCGCGGCCAGGTCGTCGGCCGCACCAACAGCCAGCAGGATAAAGGGCCGGGGCAGGCCGGCAATGAACAGGGCGAGGACATCTACGAAACAGAAATTACGATGGATGAAATCATCAACTATATGTTTGAAGACATCAATCTGCCGGATTTGGAGCGC
This sequence comes from Bacillota bacterium, assembly GCA_023441125.1. Next base: position 4,585 of record JAEZQV010000405.1, on the reverse strand, counting down.
AAGCGATTTGCCGTGCAGGAAACCGAATATAAATATAAAAAATCGGGTTATCAGCGCAAGGGGATACCGCCCAGACTGGCCAAAAAGCGGACGGTAATGGAGAAACTCAAGCGCCAGCAGGGACTTATCCGGGAGAAGGTGTGTAACGAAACCCGGGAGGAAGACGGCTACCGACTGCGGCAGCGGGTACCGTTTCGCGAAGACGATTTACGCTATTTCCGGGTGAAGGAAGACATTCGCCGCCATTCTAATGCCGTGGTCTTTTGCATCATGGATGTATCGGGATCTATGGATCAGAGCAAAAAATATCTGGCGCGCACCTTCTATTTTCTGTTATATCAATTTTTGCGCTGGAAGTATGAGCAGGTAGATGTAGTATTCATTGCGCATACAACCGAAGCCAAGGAGGTAAACGAGCGCGAGTTTTTCCATCACGGTGAATCAGGCGGAACCATGATTTCCAGTGGCTATGCCAAAGCCCTGGAAATCATTGAGCAGCGCTACAATCCGTCGGTATGGAACATTTATTGCTTTCATTGTACCGATGGCGACAATTGGACGGAGGATAACCAACGCACGGTCGAACGAGCCCAGGACCTGGTAAGTGTCAGTAATTTGGTGGGGTATGTGGAGATCCTGGCCAATTATGGCTATGGTGTGACCGTTCGCCGTGAATTGGAACAAAAAATTACGGATGAAAACTTTATCATTGTGACAATGGGGCGCAAGGAGGATGTTTGGCCAGCTCTGAAACGGGTACTGGAAAAAGAGTCGGAATATGAGACAAATTCCGGGGCCGATGACGGAGGTGATAGTTGATGGCGGCCGATTACTCATTAACCGAGCTTGAGCAATGGAATGAAAAGATTGAGGGGCTTATTGCTAAAAACGGTCTTACCTGCTATGAACAGCAGTTTGAAATATGCAGTTATGAAGATATGCTTTGTTATGAGGCCTATGTCGGCATGCCATCCCATTATCCTCACTGGAGTTATGGCAAAGCCTATGAGCGGCAAAAAACCTTTTACAGCTATAATCTGACCGGGTTGCCCTATGAAATGGTGATTAACTCCAATCCCTGCATCGCCTATCTCATGCGGGACAATACCTTGCTGCTGCAGATTCTGACCATTGCCCATGTATACGGACACAATGACTTTTTTAAAAATAACCGGCTGTTTAAAGACAATACCCGGGCCGAACTAACGGTAGAAATGTTTAAGACCCATGCCGGCCGGGTGCGGGACTATATTGCCGACCCCAGCATCGGCCCGCGCAAAGTGGAACGGGTCCTGGATGCCGCCCACGCTTTGCGTTTCCAGGTACGGCGGCGGGGTGAGGGCAAGCTGCCGGGCAAAACGGAATTAGCCAAGGAATCAGCGGATGAAGTGCCGGCGCGTTTGCAGGCTGATCTGCTGTGGTTCCTCAGCGAGCGGGGTAAGTTGGCCTATTGGGAAAGGGATTTGCTCAGCATTGTCCGGGAGGAAACTTTTTATTTTATGCCCCAGGTGGAAACCAAGATTATGAATGAGGGGTGGGCGAGTTACTGGCATTACAATCTGTTGAATGAATTAAACCTGCCGCAAGACTTGCATTTTGAGTTTCTGCAGCGTCATAATCTGGTTGTCCGGCCGCATGAAGGACAGATAAACCCTTATTTTATCGGCTTTAAAATGTTTGAATATCTAGCCCGACAGTATGGCCGGGAAAAAATATTCGAAGTCCGGGAACAGGAACGGGACCAGTCTTTTCTGCGGCGGTATTTAAATCAGGAATTGTGTCAAGAGTTATATCTGTTCAAATATAAGATCCGTGGTGTGGATATTGTGGTTGCAGATGTAGCTGATGAAGAGGGCTGGAAAATTATCCGGGATGAACTGGTCGGCTCGGTCGGGTTGGGCATGATACCCGAAATATGTCCGCGCAGCGTGGAAAATGGCACCCTAATCCTGGAGCACATTTATGACGGGCGGGAACTGGAAATAAACTATGCCAAGGAAACCATTAAGTATGTTGCTGAATTGTGGGGCGGCCGGGTGGACCTGAAAACAAAACTGAATGACAGAGATAAGATAATCCGCTGCACGGAAGATAAGATCGTGTCTGTATGGGATAACTAGCACAAAGAATCCCCGGCTGAGGTATTGCCTCGGTCCGGGGATTTGTATTGTTAATTATACTCCTGCGGGACTTCCTCGCCGGTCAGTACGCGGTGAGCACCTTCCGCCAGCGCCTGCAGTTCGTTTTCGCCCGGTATAATGGTGACCGGTGCAATAAAGCGGATATATTCCTCGAGCTTAGCCGTGAGCACCTGGGAATAGGCAATGCCGCCTGTCAGAAGAATCGTATCTACCTTGCCGAAGACCGGTACAGCCGCTGCGGCAATACTCTTGGCAATGGCATATATCATGGCCTGATAGACAAGCGCAGCCTGACTATCGCCGGCAGCGGCCCGTTGCTCGACCGCGCGGACATCGGTTGTGCCTAAGTAGGCGACAAGCCCTCCCTTGCCGGCCAGCAAGCCGCTTACTGTAGCCAAGTCCAGGTTTTGGTTGATGATCTCCTCGGCAAACTGCATGGCTGGCAGGGTTCCTGCCCGTTCGGGCGAAAAGGGTCCTTCCCCGTTTAAGGCATTGTTGACATCGACCACTTTCCCGTGGGCGTGGCAGCCAATGGAAATGCCGCCACCCAAATGAGCGACAATCAGATTTAGGTCGTTGTAGTCGCGGTTAATGCTTTTGGCAAAGCGTTTAGCGGCTGCTTTTTGGTTAAGGGCGTGAAAAATACTGCGGCGGGTAATTTCCGGCCGGCCGGTAAGGCGGGCTGCCGGCGCCAGTTCGTCGACCACCACCGGATCAACAATAAAGGCCGGGCAGCCGCCTTGCCGGGCCAGCAAATCCGCCAGAATGGCGCCAAAATTACAGGCATGAGCGCCATAGCGATTGTTCCTTAGATCATCCAGCATACGCTCATTAACGCGATAAGTACCGCTCACGATTGGTTTTAGGAGGCCGCCGCGGCCGACTATGGCAGCGAGACTACGGACATCCACGTTCTGGCTGGCGAGAAACTCGTTAATTTTGTTTAGCCGATAGTCGTACTGATCGCTGATAGTGGCAAACTTGGCAATGTCTTGGGCACTATGGGGGATATTGGTGACAAGCTGTTCGTTAATGTCCTGGTATAAGCCGATTTTGGTAGAGGTTGAACCTGGATTAATGGTTAAAATGGTATACGGCATATGCGACCTCCATTGCAAGCTATCTGTTATCTACTCTATTGTAGTATTATTTGTTAGGTTTGTTAAGTAAATAATAAGCACTTGGTTTTACACCAAGCGCAGCAACCCCAAGATAATTAAAATTGCCCCGGGAATATAGGGAAACCGTTTTTTCAAATCCTCTGACGCCAGACGGGAGGCAGCGTGAATGCCCGCACTAATCAGGAACATTTGGATAAGAGCCATGATGACCGGAGTATATAAGGGGAGCGGCTTCATCAAAGCAGCCGCGAAAGTGGCCACAATATTGTCAATGCCTAAGGCTAAGCCAAGCAGTATACCTTCTGAAGGGCTGATGGAGTAGGAGTGATCGATATCGGCCCGTTCCGGATCAGCCATTATGCTGATTACTATCCGCCCCAACCGAAAGGTGAGGTGGCTGTTTTGCAGGGCGTTATCTGCCGGCAGGCTTCTTTTCATGAGATATTCCTGAAATATATTCCAGGTGCCGATGGCAATTAAGAGCAGCGAGCCGGCGGCCACCGCCCAATGGGTATCAAGAAAGGCGCCTAAATAGCCGGAGAGAGCCATTGCCGTACCGGTGCAGAGGGCTGTGATAAGGCCGATTACGGCCAAAGTCTGAAAAGGTACTTTAATTGCCTTAAGTCCGTATGCTGTGCCGGCGGCAAATGCATCCAGGCTGACAGCGAAGCCTAACAGAATGACATATAACATAGTTACCTCCTCTGTTGTTTACATTAGCCTAACCGGAGCAGGCCAGGGCTAAGTGGACTCATTTCAGCAGAGCTGAAACGTCGGGGAGTTCAGATGGAGAGTCAAATCCACCTGAAGTGACGCCGCCTATAGAGGCGGGAGTCTTGACTCCCCGATTAAGATGAACCGGGTAGTAAGAAAACCTCATGAATTTTATGCCTCCCGCAGGAACCGGTTACCGGTCTTTTTACGATAGTATATGGTGCAGGGTAATTTTCGGTTACTGGTACGAGCGTTTTGAAGAGTTTCGGAGCAAATTGGACCGTTTGCAGGATTTTTTTGCACATGTGGGGAAATTATAGTAGAATGTAGAATTATTGAGGTGGTTTTTTTGCAAGATGGTTTGGATTTTGGATTAGGTAAAGTATTGCCCGTCAAAATTGAAGATGAAATGAAGAATTCCTATATCGACTATGCTATGAGCGTAATTGTTATGAGGGCGCTGCCTGATGTCCGCGACGGACTCAAGCCGGTGCATCGCCGGATACTCTACGCTATGCATGAAGCCGGGATGGCGGCCAATAAGCCGTATAAAAAATCGGCGCGTATTGTCGGTGAAGTCTTGGGTAAATACCATCCCCATGGTGACAG
>JAEZQV010000375.1 GCA_023441125.1 Bacillota bacterium | reverse complement strand
TCTTGCCGGCTAACAAGCCGCGCTATTTAATGGGCGTCGGCACGCCGGACTGCCTGGTAGAAGGGGTTATGTACGGCATTGACATGTTTGACTGCGTGTTCCCGACCAGGGTGGCCCGCAACGGCACGGTCATGACCAGCCGGGGTCGACTGGTTGTCAAAAATGCCGAATATGCCCGTGATTTCCGGCCGATCGATCCCGATTGCGGCTGCTACACCTGCCGGAATTTTTCCCGCGCGTATATCAGGCATTTGTTAAAAACCGAAGAGATCTTCGGCTTACGGCTGACAACCACCCATAACTTGCATTTCCTGCTCAACTTTATGAAGGAAATGCGTAAAGCCATTCTGGAAGACCGGTTTTTATCGTTCCGGGAAGAGTTTTGGGCACATTACCGTAAATAGGAAGAGGATTTATGGCGGTTATGTGGAATATACTGCTAATAAGTAACAGGAGGTGATAAATGCATGCCAGAGTTTTCACCCGAGATAATGCAAGCCGTCCAGGCTTCATGGCCAATTGTGCTAATGGGTGTGATTTTCTATTTTCTCTTATACCGGCCGCAGAAAAAAGAGCAAGGCCGCCGTCAGGAACTCTTGAACAATCTGAAAAAAGGCGAGCGTATTGTTACGGTTGGCGGATTATACGGTACCATTACGGCCTTAAATGAAAAAACTGTAACAATTAAAATTGCAGATAAAGTGGAAGTTGATGTTTCCCGTACTGCGGTAAGCCACTATCAGAATCAGCCCAAATCCTAATAATGCCGCCTCATATTGGGTGACCTAAGGACTTGGTATAACCAAGTCTTTTTTAAAGGGAGGGGTACGATCATGGAAATTAATAAAATTGCCAAAAAAGATTTGCGTAAAAGTGTTCTGGCCGTCAGACGGTGCATGGACCGCGAGCAGGTGCAGGCCGGCAGCGACCGGATCGCCGCGCATTTATGCGACTGGCCGGTATACCAGGCAGCCAAGCATGTTATGCTGTATCTGGCAATGCCGGATGAACCACACCTGGACAAAGTAATTTCCCATGCGCTCTCGGCCGGCAAAACCATCTGCGTGCCGCATATTCGCGATGCCAAAGGCTTGATGGATGCGGCTATTATCGCCAACATGGACGATCTGGTTGTCGGCGAATATAATCTGCTTACGCCGAACCCGGCAACCCTTACATTGCTGGACCCGGCCGAAATCGACCTGATCATTGTTCCCGGCGTGGCCTTTGACAAAGACGGCCGCCGGCTGGGAATGGGAGCAGGCTTCTATGACCGGTTCCTGCTCAGGACCCGTAAAACCGAGCTGATCGGCGCAGCCTGGGCGGCGCAGATTATGGAAAAAGTACCTACCGATGAACATGACCGGCTTGTAAATTATTTAGTTACCGAAAATGGCATATTTACTTGCAGACAAGGCAAAATGTAATAAGTGCATTTTGCCTTGCATCTGCCGCACAATATTTTGGGCTTCCGCTACCTGGCAGACAAGGCTAATTTGGATAATGGGGGATTAGTCATGTCAGCAACAACCATGGAACATGCATTAACAATTGCCGAATTGAAAGCAGATCATGAAGTGAGCGTGTATCTCACCCGCAGCACGGAATATTTGGGAAACCTGGGTTTTACCGAGCATGGCTTACGGCACGCCGGCATTGTCTCGGCGCTGGCCTATAAGGTTTTGCAGGAGCTGGAGTATCCGCCGCGCGACTGCGAACTTGCCGCCATCGCCGGTTATCTGCATGATATCGCCAACATGATTAACCGGTATAACCACGGCGGCACCGGCGCCGTTATGGTTTTCAACATTCTTACCCGGATGAAGATGCCGCCGGAAGAAGTAGCGCTTGTAATTTCGGCCATCGGCAATCATGAGGAGGAGCGCGGCAACGCCGTTAATCATGTGGCTGCGGCCCTTATCCTGGCGGATAAATCCGATGTACACCGTTCTCGGGTCACCAATCGGGATTTTGCAAAATTTGAGATTCATGACAGGGTAAACTATGCGGCGGAAAGCAGCAAACTCCTTATCGACCTGTCATCCCGCACAGTAACACTTGCCGTTACAATCGACACGAAAATTTGCCCTGTCATGGAGTACTTTGAAATATTTCTTCTCCGTATGGTTATGTGCCGGCGGGCGGCGGAATTTTTAAACTGTCGCTTTAAACTGGTAATCAATGATTATGATTTGCTATAGCCATTGCCGCCTTCACAAAAAAATAACATTTTAGCAAGATTGGGGGATAACCTTTTGAGGTGGGGGAATTTAACCAAATTTTTAGTTATCGTTCTGGCGATTCTCGCAGCTTCCGGCTTCTATATGTCGCCGTTGGCCCTGTCAATTAAGCAAGGTCTTGACTTGCAGGGCGGAACGCATGTGGTGCTGGAGGCTTCCGATACGCCGGAAGCAGTAGTCAATGACGATGCCATGCAGCGGGTCGTGCAAATCATTGAGCGGCGTATTAACGAACTGGGACTTACCGAGCCGCTTGTGCAGCGTCAGGGAGACCGGCGGGTTATTGTCGAATTGCCTGGCGTGAAAGACCCGGAAAAAGCGATTGAAATGCTTGGCAGAACGGCCCTGATGGAGTTTCAGGACGAAAGCGGCGCCGTGGTCCTTACCGGTAAGGACTTAAAAGATGCCAAAGCACAGATCGATCAAAGCAATCAAAAACTGGTAGCCATCGAATTTACTGATGAGGGCGCCAAAAAGTTTGCCGACCTGACGGCCCGGAGTGTCGGCAAGCATATTGCTATTTTGCTGGACAAACAGGTATTGACCAATCCCGTTGTCCAGGAAGTCATCCCGAATGGCAAGGCCGTCATTTCCGGCAACCGCACGATCGAAGAGGCGGAGCGGTTAGCCATTCTGCTGAGATCCGGCGCCCTGCCGGTAAAGGTTGACATCCTGGAAACAAGAACAGTCGGCCCGACTTTGGGGGAAGATTCCAAGGCCAAGAGCATGCAGGCTTTTGCCATTGGCGTTACCGCCATCGTCGTCTTTATGCTGCTTTTCTACCGGGTATCCGGTTTTGTCGCCAATGTGGCCCTGATTTTGTATGTCATGCTGCTGCTGGCCAGTTTAAAAGGGCTGAACGCCACGCTGACCCTGCCGGGTATTGCCGGTATCATTCTGTCCATGGGTATGGCTGTTGACGCCAATGTTTTGATTTTTGAGCGTTTCAAAGAGGAGTACCGTAACGGCAAGACCTTGCGGGCCGCTATGGATGCCGGCTTCAGCCGGGCCTTTGCCACCATCCTGGACTCCAATGTGACTACCCTGATTGCGGCCGCAGTTTTGTTTTTCCTGGGGACAGGCCCGATTAAGGGGTTTGCCGTTACCTTAGGATTAGGGATCATTTTGAGCATGTTTACCGCCATTACCGCTACACGTTTTATTCTCAGATTGCTGATACATGCCAATGTCATTAAAAACGGCAAGTTGTACGGGGCTTAGGAGGGGGAAACACATGAAATTTGATGTTGTCGGTAAACGGTATTGGTGGTTTCTGCTCTCAGCGCTCGTCCTGATTCCCGGTCTGATATCCATAGCCCTGCAGGGGTTTAACCTGGGGATTGATTTTACCGGCGGGACTCTGCTTGATCTTAAATTCTCCCGGCCGGTAACCGTGGCTGAAGTCCGGGATGTCCTAAAAGACTATCAATTGGAAGGCAGCACCATCCAGCTGGCGCTTGCCGAGCAGGAGCACAGTTCGCCCAATGTATTTATCCGCTCCCACGTGCTGAGTGAGGAAGAACGCCGGGATGTGATGAAAGGTTTTGAAACCAAACTGGGGGCTTTTGAGGTGCTCAGAGTGGAAAAAGTGGGTGCCGTAATCGGGTCCGAGCTGACCCGCCAGGCCGTTTTAGCCCTGCTCATTTCCTGGGCGCTGATGATTGTGTATATTACGTACCGGTTTGAGTTCAAGTTTGCCGTGTCAGGCATTGCGGCGCTGTTGCATGACATCCTCATTGTCATGGGGGTATTTTCACTCCTGCAAAAAGAAGTGGATGCTTCGTTTGTGGCTGCCATTTTGACCATTGTCGGTTACTCGATCAATGATACCATCGTAATTTTTGACAGGATTCGTGAAAACCTCAAAACCTACAAGAAAAGTGATGGCCTTGAGGAACTTGTCAACCGCAGCATCTGGCAGACGATGACGCGGTCCATATATACCGTCCTTACCGTTATTTTTGCTACCGGAGCCCTTTATTTATTTGGCGGCGAAACTACCAAGAATTTTACCCTGGCACTGTTAATAGGCTTCGCTTCCGGAGCCTACTCGTCGATATTCAACGCCAGCCAAATCTGGGTTACGTGGCGGCTATATGATGAAAAACGCCGCATTGAAATGAAAACAAAAGGCACCAAATAATAGCCGGAGCCTGAGGCAATTGCCTCAGGCTCTTTTGCACCTTTCTTCCCCTGTCATAATATTCTATAAGCAGGCAGGGGGCGATATTATATGGGGGTCCTATTACCGGCGTTGTCACTGGCTATTGTCCATATTGCAGGTGATAATGTTGCGGTGGTTCCGGCCATGGCTTCGTTAATCGGCCAAGGTATCTATGCTACGGTATTTTTAGCTTATATGATTTTTGGTGCACTGCTGGCAGGTGTGTCGGCCTGGATCGGTGCGAAAAGCGGCCGCGAATTAACGGCGGTGGTAAAAAGGCTGTTTGGCCGGCGAGGTAAATTGTTGCTGGCCTTATCGGTGCTGGCCGTATCATTACCGGCCAGTGCTTTAACCGGCGGCTATTTTGCCGGCCAGCTCCTGCTCCAGTTAACAGGCCTTCCCCACGTTTACGCAGTGCCGGTCTGTATCATTGCCTGCTCCTGTCTGACAGCAGGCTACGGCCGCGAATTTCTTCATCTTTCCAATTATTTCGGGCTGCTGTTCATTCCGGCAACAGCAATCATGCTCCTGACCATTGTTGATACCGTCGCCATTGTCTCCTTTAAGCAACTGCTAGCTTTTGATTATATAAGCTGGCCGCTGGTATTGGCGCTTGTCGGTTATAACGCCGGCGGCATGCGCGCGGCGCTGGTGGTCGAAGCCGGAACGTATTTGGCGGCCAAAAGCCATACCGGCATATATGTGGCGATATTGGCCAAATTCATCGAAGGTTTTTTTACCCTGCTGTTTGCCCATCTGGCTTTAAGCAGCGGCACTACAGGCTTACTGCCGCTGCCGGCCGTTGCAGACAAAGTTTTCGGTTCCTGGCTTGCCGCCGCCTTCAATGGGGTATTGCTGTGTATATTGATTAATACTATGGTGCCGGCCATGCTGGTCAACACCAAACAGCTAAGCGCCGTCACCGAATTTACTTTTTGGCCGGCGTTAATTCTGTCGGGACTGTTGGTATGGTGCGGCAGTTTGGTTCCACTGGAAATAATCCTGATGATTATGAGCGTAACCGGACTGGTAATGACAGGTTTCATCGTCTATGTAGCCTACTCGCTACATAAACAGCAAGCCAAAAAGTCACAATAATGGTACCAACTGTAGATTGGCGTGGAAACGAGGTAAGTGACTTTTGCTGGTCCAATTTTTTGTAAGTATTATCATGATAGTAGGCGTACTCTGTACCTTGACGGTAAAACTGCCGGGAACACTGATCATCCTGGCGGGAACCTTTCTGTACGGTATGGATACCGGTTTTGTTACTTTTTCTGCCCCGATTATGATTCTGCTCGTTGGCCTGGCGGGGTTCACGGAATTAGGCGGCATGCTGGCCAGAAAACAGCTGACAAAAAACTGTACTGTTTCCCCGGTGTTCAGTGTTAACAGTATCGTCGGTCATGTAGCAGGCATATTGGTCAGTGCGGCCTTATTCAAACCCGCCGCCGGGTTTGTCCTCTGGGAGCTGCTTGCCGGCAAAACCCTCTTGCCGCGCGCTGATTCTGTTGTTCAGGTCCTGGTACGCCTGGCCGGTGTGGCTGTAGTCCGACTGCTTTCCGGCATTGCCATGCTAGTATTAATCCATATATATATATTCTTATAGTACCGTTTCTCCGACAGGCGCCGAGCCTGTTTTTGTTTTTCCCGGCCGGCGGCTGCAGGCTGGTAAGCAATTGACAGGAAAAAAATCCGGTATAAAATGCAAAAGCGGCGGCGCTAATTACAGATTATTCGATATTAGCGCTAATTTTTAAAGGAATAATCAGGTTTTTGCGAGAATACTATTCTGATGTATTTTACCCAGCCTGTGTGCTAGCAGTGATTTGCCCAGGCAAAGTTGCAAAATATTACACTGTATACTACAATTATCTAGTACACCGTTACGGAGGTCAGAATTTTTATATGTCAAGGCCGCGAAAATCGTGGAAGTTGTTCCCGGCGAAACGTGAACTGGCCGGTGAACTCAGCCAGAAATTAAATATATCCCAATATATCGCCCAAGCGTTGATCAATCGCGGCGTTACCAACGAGCAGTCAGCAGCCGAATTTCTCTATGCCGGTTCGGAATGCATCGCCAATCCGTATTTATTAAAAGATATGGACACGGCTGTCGTAAGAATTGCGAACGCGATTCAGGCGCAGGAAAAAATTACAGTATATGGCGACTATGATGTTGACGGCATAACGGCCTGCGCCATCCTGTACAAGACGCTTGGCCGGCTGGGGGCTGATGCAGAGTTTTATATTCCGGACAGGCAAGGGGAGGGGTACGGGCTCAATACGGCTGCCTTGGACAAACTGGCAGCTGCGGGCACCAAATTAATCGTCACTGTCGATTGCGGAATCAGCGCTACCCAAGAGATTCGCGCCGTGCTGGGACAGCTTGATATCATTATCACCGATCATCATCAGCCGCCGCCGGAACTGCCGGCCGCCTTAGCCATTGTTAATCCCAAGCAGCCGGGGTGTGAATATCCCGAAAAGAACCTGGCCGGGGTCGGTGTGGCCTTTAAACTGTGTCAGGCATTATGGCAGCATTATCATGGCGACAAGGCAGAATTTCATGATTTTCTCGATATTGTGGCGATTGGCACAGTCGCCGATATTGTGCCGCTTACCGGTGAAAACCGTGTTTTGGTTAAGCTGGGCCTAAAGCAATTGCGGGCAACGGCTAATCCGGGCCTGCAGGCTTTGCTGGCGGTGTGCGGCTTAACCGACAAAGTGATTGACAGTGGCTGCGTCGGTTTCGTTATTGCGCCGCGGCTCAATGCGGTCGGCCGTGTCAGCCAGGCTACCGCCGGCGTAAACCTTTTGCTTACCAACGATCAACACCAGGCCAGGGAACTGGCAACCCTCTTGGACGAAGAAAATACGGCCCGCCAAGCTATCGAAAAGCTGATCCTGGCGAAGGCCGAAGCCCAGTTGGCAATGGTCGACCTAGCGGCTGCCAAAGTGCTGGTACTGGCCGGTGAAGACTGGCATTCCGGCGTTATTGGCATTGTAGCTTCGCGGCTGGTGGACAAATATTATAAACCGGTAATCATGATCAGCCTCCGCGATGGCTACGGCAAAGGCTCGTGCCGCAGCATTCCGGCGTTTGATATGTATGCCGCATTGGCTTACTGCAGTGATCTCTTGACGCAGTTTGGCGGTCACCGCCAGGCCGCGGGCCTGACGATTCCGGTTGATAATATACCGGTCCTGCGTGAACGGCTGAATGAGCTTGCAGCTGCTAAGCTGTCAGAAAACGATTACATACCGGTTATCAATATTGATTCGTATGTTCCTCTTAAGGAAATCGACGCTGCTTTTGTCGAACAGTTGGCGTGCCTGGAACCGTACGGCTTTGCCAACCCCAGTCCGGTATTCGCCTGCCGCGATGTAGTGCTGGGTGAAAAACGGCTTATCGGCCAGCAACACCGGCATTTGAAACTAAAGTTGAAGAATACCGGTGTTACTGATGTAATTGGCTGGAATATGGGTGAACTGGCCGACGGCCTGCACCGTGAGGATAACATAGATTTAGTATTTGTACCAAAATACAATGAATGGCAAGGGCAGAAAACGGTACAGTTAACAGCCCAGGATATACGCCGTTCCTTTGACGGCGACGCCAAAGCCAGGCTGGACACGATTGCGCCGGACCGCGCTGGTGTGGTGCAAGTGTATCTGACCATCAAGGAGTATAATAAATCAGGCGACAGTCAATTGTCTTTGCCGGCCATCGCCGAGAAAATCTCTTACAGCTATAAGACGGTAATACCTGAACCGGTAATCGCTATGTCGCTGTCAATTCTGGAGGAATTAGGGCTGCTGACAAGAACGTATGGTACGCAGGGCAGTTTTTCCATCACGCTTGCACCAACGCCAGCCCAAAAACTCGACTTGGCAGATTCACCCACGTTCCGGAAGGGATTACAGCTGCGGGAAGCATATGTAGCCCAACATATTTAGTTTAAGGAGGTCCAGAAATGAATTTTCGGGAAAAAATAAGAAATGTACCTGATTTTCCGCAGCAGGGAATTCAGTTTAAGGATATTACCACACTGCTTAAAGACGGGCAGGCTTTTCGTCTGGCCATAGATATGCTGGCCGAACCTTACAAAAATCAGCAAATTGATGTTGTTGTCGGTCCGGAAGCGCGTGGTTTTGCGATTGGCGCCCCGGTAGCCTATACCCTTACCGTCGGTTTTGTGCCAATCCGCAAACCTGGCAAGTTGCCGGCCGCAACCTTAAAATACGAATATTCCCTGGAGTATGGCAAAGATGCTCTGGAAATACATAAAGATGCCATTGAACCCGGCAGCCAGGTACTGATCGTGGATGATTTGCTGGCAACAGGGGGGACAACGATGGCTACGATAAAAATGATTGAACAGTTGGGCGGAACCGTTGTCGGCTTGGCTTTTTTAATTGAATTATCGTTTTTAAACGGCCGTGATGTCTTAGCAGGCTATGAAGTAACATCCTTGGTTCAATACTAATATACTGATGTAACGATCCGGGCCAAGTGAGGTTAGACAGCAGCAATATATGAGGTGAAACATGGGCAGCGATGCGCAGGGAAAAAAGGAAAATATGCCCAATATTGAAAATATAGTGGCTAAGATTAAATGCTACCAGCCTGATGCGCCGTTAACGTTGCTCGAAAAGGCTTATCAGTTGGCACATGCCGCCCACGAAGGTCAATTGCGGGTATCCGGAGAAGAATATATCTGTCATCCTTTGGGCGTCGCCAACATACTGGCCGACATGCAGATTGACGCAGTGACCATCAGCGCCAGTTTACTGCATGACGTTGTGGAGGACACCACCGTAACCCTGGAAATGCTGGAAAAAGAGTTCAGCAAGGAAATCGCCATGCTGGTCGACGGCGTTACCAAATTAAGCCGTATTGAGTATAAGTCCAAAGAAGAGCAGCAGATGGAAAATTACCGCAAGATGTTTTTGGCGATGGCTAAAGATATCCGGGTTGTGCTGATCAAGCTGGCCGACCGCCTGCATAATATGCGTACGCTGAAATATATGGCGGAATATAAGCAGCGGGAAATTTCCCGGGAGACGCTGGAAATTTTCGCGCCGCTGGCTCACCGGCTGGGCATGTCCAATATAAAGTGGGAGTTGGAAGATCTGGCTTTCCGGTTTCTGGAGCCGGAGAAATACTATACGCTGGTCGAGCAGGTAAAACAAAAACGGCAAGAACGGGAAGCTGTCATTACCGACGCCATCGCCCTTATGAACGAGCGGCTGGAAAGTGTAGGCATTAAGGCGGAAATCCAGGGACGGCCCAAGCATTTTTACAGCATTTACAAAAAAATGAAGAAAAGCCACAAGCAGGATGTCAGTGAAATCTATGATTTGTCTGCAATCCGCATTGTTGTGGATACAGTTAAGGATTGTTACGGCGCTCTCGGTATCGTTCATACCTTATGGAAGCCTTTACCGGGCCGGTTTAAAGACTATATTGCCATGCCAAAATCCAATGGCTATCAATCCTTGCATACAACAGTAATCGGCCAATCCGGCCAACCGCTGGAAATTCAAATCCGCACCCTGGAAATGCACCGTATCTCGGAATACGGTATTGCGGCCCATTGGCGTTACAAGGAAGGCGGCAAAGGGGTGGCGCATAAAGACAGCGATCAAAAGCTCGCCTGGCTGCGGCAACTGCTGGAGTGGCACCGGGATTTAAGAGATCCCCGTGAGTTTATTGAAACAGTGAAACTGGACGTATTTGCTGACGAAGTATTTGTCTTTACGCCCCGCGGCGATGTCATTGACCTGCCTGCCGGTTCGGTGCCGATTGATTTTGCCTATCGCATTCATACCGATGTCGGTCACCGCTGTGTGGGTGCGAAAATAAACGGCAAAATCGTTCCCCTGGAATATAAGCTGACTAACGGCGACATCGTTGAGATTATCACTGCCAAACAAAGCAACGGCCCCAGCCGTGACTGGCTGAATGTTGTCGGCGCATCGGAAACCCGCAATAAAATCAGATCCTGGTTTAAGAAAGAAAAGCGGGAGGAAAATATCGCCAAAGGCCGGGAAATGATTGAACGGGAAACCAAAAAGCTTGGCTATGAATGGCGCGACCTCATCAAGGGCGACCGGCTGAGTGAAGCGGCCAAAAAATTAAATATTTCCAATGAAGAGGATTTGTTTGAAGGCCTCGGGTATGGCGGTGTCACCCTGCACGGGGTTATGACCAAATTGATCGATGCCTATAAAAAAGACCTGAAAAATACCACCCCGCCTGACGTATCGGCTATGCTGGCCGATCTCAAGCCTAAGCGGCAAAAAAGCAAGGCCAGCCATGGCATTCTGGTTAAAGGCGAGTCCGGGCTTATGGTGAGACTGGCCCGCTGCTGCAATCCATTGCCGGGAGATGTTATCGTGGGCTACATTACCAGAGGGCGCGGCGTATCCGTACATCGTGCCGATTGCCCCAATATCCTCAATAATCCTGAGGAATATGAGCGTATGATTGAGGTTAACTGGGATATTCCCGGTGATACCTTATATAAAGTATCAATTGAAATAACCGGGATGGATCGCCCCAATCTGTTGTCAGATATTATGCTGATTGCAGGCGATGCCAAAATTAATGTTTCTTCTTTAAATGCCAGAGTGCAGAAAAACAAAACGGCTGTTATCAATATGGACATCGACATTGGCAACCTAAGCCAGTTGGAGCACATCATGACCAAGATGCGCCGGATTCCGGACGTTTATAATGTGCATCGTATGACCCAAAGTTTAGGAGGAGTCTGATGCGGGCTGTCGTTCAACGAACTGATCAAGCCAGTGTGACAGTAGACGGTCAGGAAATTTCGGCAATCAGGACCGGTTTAACTGTGTTTTTGGGGGTAGGTCAGGAAGACACCGAACAAGATGCTAACTATCTTGCGGAAAAAATTGTAAATTTACGAATTTTTCCTGATGATGCGGGAAAAATGAATTTGTCACTGCAGTGTATTAAGGGAGAACTCCTGGTAATTTCCCAGTTCACGCTATACGGCGACTGCCGCAAAGGCCGCCGTCCGAGCTTTGATACCGCCGCTTCCCCCCAGGCTGCTATCGGATTATATAATTATTTTGTCCGGGTATGCCGGGAAATGGGAGTTGCCGTTTCTTGCGGTCAGTTTCAGGCTGAAATGGTCGTGCGTTTAACCAACCATGGTCCGGTGACCATGTTGCTCGATAGCAAACGCCTGTTTTAAGAGGAGTGGTAATAATGAAAATTTTACAAATGGAAGTTGGGCAATTGGGAACGAACTGTTACATTATCTACAGTGAACAAACACTGCAGGCAGCGGTTATTGATCCCGGCGGCAGCGCGGCGGCAATTATCGCCGAAATCAATAACGCCAAGCTCAAGGTCGAGTATATTATCAATACTCACGGGCATGCCGACCATATTACCGCCAATGATGCCGTGCAGCAGGCAACCGGTGCCAAGCTTTTAATTCATCACGAAGATGCCGGCATGCTGACAAACGCCCAGCGCAACCTGTCTGCCTTTATCGGCGGCGGCCTGGTCTGTCGTCAGGCCGACAGGCTGTTAAGTCATAACGATATCATTAACGTCGGTGATATCGCGTTAAAAGTATTGCATACCCCCGGTCATACCCCCGGCGGCATCTGCTTACTGACAGATAAAGTGCTGTTCGCCGGCGATACGCTGTTTGCCGAATCGATTGGCCGGACGGACTTTCCGGGCGGTTCCTACGCGCAGTTGATCAATAGCATTAAAGAAAACCTGCTTTGCCTGGATGATGCCGTAAAAGTACTGCCGGGACATGGGCCGGAAACCACAATCGGCTGGGAACGCAAACACAATTCGTTCATCCAGTAGCAGTGCCATGATAAGATCATTTTCCTTCTGGTCCAAATTCATCATTCTGGCTGCCGGTTTCTATCTGCTTTCCCAGGTAACCACAATTTATCTCCCGGTCATTGTGGCTATGATTGTCGCTTTTGTGCTTAATCCGCTTGTCAATTTTTTTACAGCTCTCCCGTTGGGGGCCCGCAACCGTCATTTACCGCACAGCGCTGCCATCCTGCTCGTGTTTCTGCTCAGCGGCATTATCCTGGCCCTGGCGGTTTCCTTCGTCCTGCTGCCGTTTATCAATGAGTTTAACAATTTTGTCGTTAATCTGCCCAATCTTGTCAGCCGGATTAAAACTTTGACCGCGTTACTCGAGCAGCAGGCCAACTTAGCGCAACTGCCCAATAATATCCGGGCCTTGCTGGATGAGGGGCTGAGCGGAGCCGCTGCCTATGCGGTTGCTTTGGTACGCAGTGCCGTTAACGCCGCCTTCACGTTTGCCACGCAAGTAGTTGAACTGGTGGTTGTACCTGTTTTAGCCTACTATTTTTTAAAAGACTGGCGGAGTCTCAAAAATGGTATCGTTGCTGTTTTTCCGCCTGCTGCCAGAGAAACGGCCGTAACCGTCATTGGCGAAATGGCGGTGGTGGTGAGCAATTATATCCGGGGACAGGTTTTGATTAGTATTCTCATGGGGTTACTGGTATTTTGCGGCATGTACTTTTTTCAGGTGGATTACCCGCTGGTGTTAGGCCTACTGTCCACGCTGACGGAGACCATACCGATTATCGGCCCCATCATCGGCGCTATACCTGCCATTATCCTGGCGTATCTGATTTCCCCGGTACTGGCCGTTAAGGTTGCCGCTTTTTACATAATCCTGCATCAACTGGAAAATCATATTATTGTGCCGAATATAATGGGACATACTATTGACTTACACCCAATACTGGTTATTATTAGTTTGTTAATTGGCGGCCATATGTATGGAATTGCCGGCATGATTGTGGCCGTACCGGTTGCCGCCCTCCTCAAAGTATTGCTCCGGCATCTTTGGTATCTTGA
>JAEZQV010000255.1 GCA_023441125.1 Bacillota bacterium | reverse complement strand
TTTCTGCAACTATCATATCGCTTGACTCGTCTCCTTTCTAGGCCTTCCGGGCCTTAAGCGGACTCGGACCTAATTTTTCAAGCAGTCCGGCCATATCCCGGGCGATATGGGCGAAACGCGGACCATGGGTGCCGGATACGTTGTACATGACCAGCCGTTCTTTACCAACACCAACCTGATCCAAAATTTCCTGTATATGCTCCAAACGTTTCCGGGCCCGTGTACTGCCTTTCACATTCATGCACTCATGTTCAGGACAGCCAGCGACAAATACGGCGTCGGCACCTTTCTCAAACGCCTCTAGCAGCAGTCTGCCGTCAACCTTACCGGCACAAGGCAATTCCACAGTCTCGATCTTGACGTTAACATCAGCTGGCGGGCCAAGGTCAGAGCTAACTAGTGCGCATAAGCGGCAAACAAATCCAACAACTTTAACATCACTCATCACTAACCCACCTCCGTTAACGCAGTCTTAACCCGGGCGAGAACCTCATCGTCCTGGTAATGGTGCACGAAAATAGCCTTATTGGGACATTCGGACGCGCACATGCCGCAGCCGCGGCAATCAGCAGGCGGAATGTAGGCAGCGCCCATTTCCTTTTTCTCCCGCGTGATTTGCGGAATGGTATACGGACATGTCCGAACACAAGTCAAGCAGGCAGCGCATTTTTCCCATTCCACTTCAGCCACCATACCACCCATCAGCAGTACAGGCTGCGCCAGGATACGGGCTGCCCGTCCGGCTACACCTTTCGCCTGGGTCAGACATTCCACCACCGATTTCGGGCCATGGGCCGCACCGGCAATAAAGATACCGCCGCCAGGGAAGGCTATTGTTCCAAAGTTGGAGTGAGTTTCTGACAGGAAACCGTCCGCATTCACTTGAATCTTGAAAATATCTGCAAGCTGCT
The DNA here is from genome assembly GCA_023441125.1 of Bacillota bacterium. The sequence continues at coordinate 4,760 of JAEZQV010000255.1, read as the reverse complement.
GGGCTTCCAGCGTAGCGGTCTGCGCTACTGCCAAGATAACCTGATCCGGCTTAACATGTAAAGTAAGTCCGGATTGCGGATCATTGACAGCCATGGACAGATTGCCGGCTTTGTCTTTTACCAATACCGGCTTATCCGCCTCATCGTAATGAACAAATACAACGCCGGCTCTACGTGCTTCGCGGTATTTCAGTTCAAGATATCCAGGAGTGCGGATGTCGCGTGATAGCACATACACAGCAGCATCTGGATTTTGCTCCTTAAGCTTGGTGGCCGCATAAACAGTTTCGCCACAGCAGGTGCGGCTGCAGTATTTATGCTCTTCATTGCGTGAACCTACACATTGTACAAAGACATAGGTAGCATCACCTTTTAGGGGCAGACGGCCATCGGCCAGACGGTACATGGCTTCCACACCGGTAATAACCCGCGGGTCTTCTCCGTACATATACTCGGAAGGCACATAGGTTGTCGTACCGGTAGCCAAAATTACCACGCCATGTTCCACGTTTTGGGTTGTCTTTACTTGCCCCTGACCAGTGGCAACCGTTGTTACAAAGTGTCCCTGCCGACCAGTGAAACCAATCACTTCCGCATTGGTTAACACCGCAATCTTATCGTTCTTGGCAACTTGTTTTTCCAGGTCCTCAACCGTCTTTTGGAGGTCGTCGGTCTCCAGGCTGCCGGTAAAGTTACGCACATAACCGCCTAATTGGGCTGACTTTTCGACAATAGTGGCGCTGTAGCCGCGCTCCGCTAAAGCCATGGCCGTCGCCATGCCGGTGACACCGCCGCCAACAATCAGGGCCCGTGGTACAACCGGCTCGGCATGCCATCTGAGCGGTTTATAGGCTTTAACATCCGTTATGGCCCGGGTGGTTCTGGCAGCGGCGTCGCTAGTGGCCTTGCCGGCATTATTTTCCCAAGCCTTAACAGGAACCGACACCATCTCAACCAGCATTCGGTTTAATCCCGCCGTCTGGATGGCTTCCTGGAACAAATTAAGATTATGCTTCAGTACGCAGGGAGCTACAACAATACGGTTCAGTCCCTGAGTAGCAATCAAATTTTGCATTTGCGCAATCGACTCCGGTTTGCATACCGCTTGATTGCACTCGACAACGACTACATTGCCCTGATCTTTGGCAGCCTTAATTACCGCTTCGGCGGCGGCTCCCATTGCTGCGAGGCCGTCTTTACACAGGAAAACACCTACACGTGTAGGCTCCTTGGAAATATCCCGCTCAGGCGTCGGCTTGCGGCCAGGCCGTCCTTCCGATTTGCCCAGTGCTTTGGTAGTGGCTGCAGCCGCTGCGCTGGCTAACGCCATTGTCTCAGGCACGTCAAGCGGACCTTGGCTGCCGCCTACTGAAAATACACCGGCCCGTTTAGTAACCACCGGGTCAAGCGGATCAACCTGGACAAAGCCAAATTCATTGAGAGGCAGTTGCAAAATTCCGGCAGTTTCTTTCAGCCGGCTAGACGGACGAATGCCTGCAGCAAGCACAACCAGATCAAATTCTTCTGCCTGTGGCTTAGCAGCTGCGGCATAATTTATCGATAATTTTTCCGTTACAGGATCTTCTTTTACTTCTGAGATCATCGTGCGCACATATTTTGTGCCTAGTTCCTGAGCTCGCGACAGGAAGGTATCAAAATTCTTGCCGCAAGCGCGCAGATCAAGATAAAATACAGTAACATCAGTTCGTGGAGCAAACTCTTTCGCCAATATCGCTTCTTTGGCGGTAAACATACAGCAAATTGCCGAACAATATTCTCCCTTGGATACTACATCCCGGGAACCAACACATTGTATAAAGGCGACTTTCTCCGCACATTTGCCGTCAGACGGGCGTCTAATGCAGTCTGAGCGATAGCGGCTTTCCGAGAGCATATGCTCAAACTCTAAGCTGGTGACAACGTTTTTATAATATCCGTAGCCGTATTCGCCTTTTTTCGAGACGTCATACATGCTGAAACCGGCTGCCAGAATAACCGCTCCGACGACAAGTTTTTGGGTGCGCTTGCCTGTTGCGACATCGCTAATGGTAGCTTGGAAATTACCTACATCCCCCTGTAGTTCAACCAGCTTGCTGCCGGTATAAACATGAAGCAACGGGTTATTGTAGGCCCGGGTAATGAGCGAACCCAATACCGTACTGGATGCATGGAGATTACCGCCTAAATACAAAGCAGAAATGTTAACCTGGTCGCCCCAGACACATGCTGTCTGGCTGCCCTTATCCGATGAATCCACCAGTTTTCCGCCTAGATTCGCTTCATCTGTTACCAAATGAACAGGATATCCTGCCCCAGCCAATTCCAGAGCCGCCTGCAGACCGGCAATGCCACCGCCAATAACGAGCACATCCTTTTGCATGGCTCTCACTGCCTTTCGATAAAAATATCTTTACTTCACCATCATTGCATTTGCCGATATAACCGACAGAGAAACCGGACATACCTATTAATAGTTCTGCCGGTTTCTCTGAATTGGTTACAACAACTGCAATGATGTCAAGAGCGGTACGGGATCAATAATATGCTTCTTCATCCATTTTCTTGCTTCAGGATGTCCGAAACTGATCCCGAGCAATTCGGTGAAGAAAAATATGGGTATGGGTTTTTGTATTTCTTTCTGCCGGGTTTCCAGGGTCATCTGACATAACGGACAGGCAGTTACAATGGCGTCGGCGCCGGCGCGTTGCGCAGCAGTAACCAAATTTTTGGTTATCTCGTAAACAACGTCAGTACGCGGTACTGTCAAGCTGCCGCCGCAACAGTCGGTTTTATACGACCATTTTCTAACGTCAGCTCCAACCAGCTTCATCAGCTGATCCATTGCCTGCGGTTGCTCCACATCGTCAAACGCTACATAAGTCGGCCTGGTAAGCAGACAGCCGTAATACGGCACCAGCTTGAGACCAGTGAGAGGTTTTTTAACCTGCTCGCCCACTTTACCAAGATACTCTTTTCTCATGATGACTTCCAATGGATGTGTAACATGGACATTACCGCTGTACGACGATCCCATTATGCTTTTCAGTTCTTCGTTAGCCTCTTTGGCTTCCGGCGTCCCTTCCCGCACGTAATGGTCAGCGGCTTTTACAAGATTATAGCAGGCGGCACATGGCAAAAGCAGCTCTTTTTGCTGTTCGGCTTCAGCAATAACAAGATTCCGGAGCGGCAAAGCAAGGGCAAGAAAACGGTCGGTGGAGTGTCCGGCGGTAGCTCCACAGCAATTCCACTCCGGCAGTTCGCTGAGTTCAAGGTCTAAGGCGTCAAAGACAGCCTCAGTGGCCATGTTATACTCGGCAGCCGTGGAGTGAAGTGAACATCCCGGATAATAACCTAGTTTCATCGTGCCCTTTTCTCCTTTGCTTTCTGGAATATTTTCTTGATTTCACCTTTGCGCCGCTTAAGAGCATTATGAGGTAAGAATGGCATCTTGCCTCTTTTTGTCATTTCCTTGCCGAGATCCATATCCGCAAAATATGTCCCTGTACACAATTTATAGAGCCCCATGAGACCAAGTTCGTAACCACGGCCTTCGCCGCCGATGATTGGGAACCCTTTCATGGAATCAAGGAACAGTTCATAAAACAGCTTGATATTGTAATGACTGGCCGGAATCTTGTCCTCAGCAATGGACTCCATTTTAATGGTATCCATAACTTTAGACGTGTCGATGCCGTTGGGACAGCGGACAGCGCAGGTTTTACAGCCTACGCAGAGCCAGGGAGTATTGCTTGCGAATACCTTATCCTTTTCCCCCAGTTGAATCATACGCAATATCTCGTAGTTATTATGTTCCATAACGAAGTTAATCGGACAGCCACCAGCACACTTCATGCAATGATAGCATGAAGTGATCGGCTGGTGAGACTTTTCTTCGATTTCCCTGCAGAAAGAAGCTTTACCCTTTATAGGTTGGCTCACCGTTGACATCATTGACCTCCTTTCCGGGCGTACACCCCCAGCGGGAATATTACCGCTGTCTGAACACCTTATCGTAGGAGTCGCAGTAAATGTCTTGGTTCAGGATCAAACGAGCAGTGGCAATCGAATCTACCAGTGCTTCGTCATTAGCATCGCAAATAGCCGAATCCAGGCCAGCAGTCATAGCCATTACAGCAAATGTACGGTTGATGAGCGGACGATGCGGGCTTTTTTGCGAAATATTGGAAAGGCCAACAGTAGTTTTGGGAGGAGGATTGGAGATCATTTTAATTTGACGAATAGTTTCTAATGCTTCAATGCCATGTTCCTGGGCGACGTTTACCGGCAGAATGATCGGGTCGATGAAGAGGTTATCCGGTTGGAGACCATATGCTTCAGCATTGGCAACAAACTCCATAGCCATTGCTACACGGTCTTCAGCGCTCTTAGGAATACCAACCTTATTGATGCACAGACAAACAACATCAGCTTGGTATTTAGCAGCCATCGGGAAAACTCTGTCGATTTTATCTTGTTCACAACCGATGGAGTTGATCAGGGCGCCGGGTTTGCCATAGGCAATAAGAGCGGCTTCCATAGCGTCATAGTTAGTAGTGTCGATCGCAAGCGGCAGATCAGTGACTTCTTTTAAGATATTAATCATCCAAGGAAGATCTATGGTTTGGTCTTCGGAGTTAGGTCCGGTGTTGACGTCAAGATAATGAGCGCCACCTTCTTTTTGTTTTGCAGCCCATTCAATTAGCGGCTTCGGGTCATGTTCCCGGATAGCCTTACCGATGTCTTTAAACATACCATTAATT
>JAEZQV010000245.1 GCA_023441125.1 Bacillota bacterium | reverse complement strand
GGAGATGGTAGCGGAGATTCTGGCCGAAACGCAATTGGCTGCGGAATATTTGGAACTGGAAATTACCGAAGGCACGCTGATCGAAAACTTCAAAGAAACCATTGACATTCTGCGCCGACTTAAGGAGCTTGGCGTTTTTATATCCATAGATGATTTTGGGACAGGCTATTCCTCGCTGGAATACCTTAAGCGTTTTCCGATCGACTGCTTAAAGATCGATAAAACCTTCATTGATGAAATTGACGGTTTTTCGCGACATTCCAGCATCGCCCAGGCAATTATCCTATTAGGCGGCAGTCTTAACCTCAAAGTTGTGGCCGAAGGAGTGGAGACAGAGGCGCAGCTGGCGTTTTTGCGCAGCCACAACTGTGATGAAGTGCAGGGGTTCTATTTTTATAAGCCGCTGCAACTGGCGGAGTTCGAAAATATACTGCGGACAAACGCCGCCGGGCCACGGCAAATTGTAACCAGCAAGGTGATGTGATGACGGAGAATGTTCGTATTCGCTTAGTTTTGTCCCTGGTTGTTTTGCTGGTGATCGTTTGCGCCAGTGCGGTTTACTACTATACGTACCGGTCTTTCCAGGATTCCGGCCAGCGGCTGAAGGTAAGCATCTTATACCGGGGGGGCCGCGGCGACGCCTATAATGATCTGGCGCTGGCCGGTGCCTACCGGACAGTAAAGGCCTTTAACGGCAGCGTAGCGGTCAGAGAGGTTAAAACCCTGGATTATGGCAGTAACCAGGAGTTTATTCTCCGGCTGCAAGCCCAAAGCGCGGCCGACCTGATTATTTGTGTAGGCTATGACTATGTCGACGCTGTGAGAGCGGTGGCCAAAGAGTATCCCCGCACCCGGTATGTTCTTGTTGACGGCTATATACCCCGCTTGATTCCGGAAGATAATATTACCTGCATTATGTTCCGGGAGCGGGAAGGAGCCTTTCTGATGGGCGCAGCTGCGGCGTTGCGTTCCCATACAGGTATTGTCGGTTTTTTAGGTGGCGCCCGCACCGGCTTTATTCAGATTTTCGAGCAAGGCTACCTGGCCGGGGCCCGCTATATTAAACCGGATATTACCGTATTGGCCGATTATATCGGGGAAGACGGCCGGGCTTTCAATGATCCGGAAAAGGCTTTTCAGCTGAGCGTGTCGCAGTACGCCGCCGGCGCCGATGTTATTTTCCATGCCGCCGGCGCATCCGGCCTCGGCTTGCTGGATGCCGCCGCCAGTCAGCACCGGCTGATGATCGGTGTGGATTCCGACCAGTCACTGACTGCCCACGGTGAACAGCGGCAGTATATTCTCACCAGCATGCTGAAACGGGTAGACAATGCGGTCTATAATGTGATTGACCGTGCTGTTCACGGCTCTCTGCATGGCGGTTATTATGAGTTTGGCCTGAAGGAAGGCGGCCTTGGCTATGCGGAAAATCAATATAACGCGGCGATGCTGCAGCCGCTAAAATCAGCCGTTGAAGATATCAAGCAAAAAATTATTGCCGGTGAGATTGTTTTGCCGGCAAGAGCCAAGTAAATCATAGGGCTTTTTTCGATAGCCCCATCGACTCCGGCAGGACGATGGGGCTTCATCATTTTCCAATAGGCCGGACAGCAGATTACCGGTACGACAGTATTGGGGCAGTTAGCATGCATTGACTAACAATATTCGAGAACATAGCAAAAAAGTATTGACTTAAATTAATTTTGGTATATACTTAAATTAAATGGAAATATGTGGGTTTTTAGTTGCTTTTGCAGTCTTATGTTGCAGGTAATTTTGTAGAGATAGATTTTGCTAATTGAACTGAGGAGGTCATAGTTTGGGGTCACAAGATGAAAAACGTAAACGCGTGGGTCGACCTAAAGTCAAGGAAAAGCGAAAACCGCGATCCATCAAGGCTACCGATGCAGAATGGAAGCGCATACTAAAGCTTTTGAAACAAATTGATAGTCCCAAGGCGGCAGCTATTGCAACGGCTTTAGAAAACTATCTTAAATTACCTTCGACAGGCACAAAAATTATTCATGATACTGAGAATTTTTCTAGCGAAAACTGACATAATACTCTTTCATCCGGGTATGAGATTGGAGGGATAATTCGTGAAAAACGTAAGAAAATGCTACCTGGATGAACTCCAGGCGATTAGAGCGCTGATTAGTCAAATGGGAACCCAGACTAAATTATTCGTAACTGAGGCCGTTAAAGCGCTGGTTGTTTTTGATAGCGGCAGAGCAGAAAGCGTTCGTCATTATGAACGTAAAATTGATGCATTGCATCGGGAAATTGAGGAAAAATGCATTGCTGTTATTGCCACGCAGCAACCCGTGGCCAGCGATTTGCGATTCCTGATCGCGAGTATCAAGATTTCCGCAGAAATCGAGAGAATTGCCGATTATGCAAACAATATCACCAAAATAATCCATAAAAAGTTGCCGGGGCTGGACTTGACACCGGTTTCTCATTTGAGCAGTGTTATCGACGAGATGGGAAGCCTGGCAATCAATATGTTAGCAGATACATTAAACTCCTATGAAAGCACAAAACACGAGTTTGTCGCTATTGCTAAGGAGCGGGACAAAGCAGTAAACGAAGCTAATGCGAAATTGCTTAAGCTAATGATTGACACAGGTGAGAGAAACGGAACCATAGCGCAAGCCCTGCTGGAACTACATACAGCCATTCGTTATCTTGAACGGTTGGCAGACCGGACGGTAAATATTGCTGAATGGGTATTTTATATGAAAACCGGTTTCCGGTATGGTTAATTGAATTCTGTCTCTATACAAAACCCAAGTGGCGTCTGTTGCCACTTGGGTTTTTAAAATTTCGTTTACGTATATTAATTTTTAAGTATTTGTGAAGGAATTTCCATATTCTTGTTGAAATGGGACGGAAAAGAAATAAATAATGCAGCCCTACTAGCTAAAGTATCCTTACGTGTTACAAAATGTATTCATATTATCCAGCTTTAAGTTAAGGATGACTTAATAAATTAGGGAGGATGATTGATATGTGCCGGCAGTGGCAACTGCTAGGAGATTGGGCAGTGGAGGATCAGCATAGAGTAATACTTAAACACATGGGTTCTCAGCTTATTGATATAACGGCAGACCGGGACACCATTACCGAAATCATTTCTAACGTATTGTATAGTTCGTGGTCTGTTGAGGAGTTCATGGCGTATCTAAGAGAAAAGAAACTCGCTGCTTAGTAAATTGGGAGAATACGGCTGTGGGTATTACCGGAAAAAGGCTAATATGAACCCCAAAGGGAGGTTATGCTATGAGTACTAAGGCAACAGCTAAAAATGCGGAAAATGAGCTCAAAGCGCGGTTACAGCCAGTAGGCATAGTATTGCAATTACTCCAAGATGTAAGAATGCTAGCTAAGAAAATAAAAAAAGGAGCAGACGGAGCCGAGAAGGAAATCATTAAGGTTGAGAAGCAAATAGAAAAAACACAAAAAGAACTAAAACGGGCTGCCGCTTCCCGCCAAGGGGAAGCAGCAGATTCGGAAAAAATAATCAAACTTAGGGAATATGAGCGGCGGCTGCAAGTGCAGCGCAGAGAAGAAATGGAAAAGGTTTTGTCCCAGCTTCAGCAAGAATTCAACACTAGTAAAATGACCCTGTTAAAGTTGAAAAAGAATATATATTCGGCAGATAAAAAATAAGTTGAATATGGATGGATTGTATTTTGCACCAGTACTGTTGAATTGATTGAAAAATGCTCGATTGGCCTATCTCTTCCTAAGGGGGAGATAGGCTTTTTAGTGTTAATAAGGATTTTACATGACCGCAACATATGCAAGCAATTTTTGTTCTATAATGAAATTACCTTAGCAACTAGGATCTCTTCCTTTTTAATTGTCCCTGGAAACAGGGACCTTTTTTTCAAGCAGAAAATTGTTAGCAAGTATCAGCCCTGAGAGTCTTAAGAAGCGGACATTGGCACACTATAAATTACCTTGAGGGGGGATGTTACCGTGTTCTTTGTTAGGGAATTAGCTAAAAGGCAGGTTAACAGGCGGAGCATTCATCGTTGGCCGGTACGGAGTACCACACTTGTTTTCGCTATTATGATTTATGTTGTTTGTCAAATTCTGTGGTAACCTCTTGGCAATTTGCCAGGGTATTTTTTTTAGCTTTTTTAAAGAGAGTCCCTGTATATCATTGCGAAGGGGGTTTAAAAAATGACTTTGCGTCGGAACGAAATAGTAACACGTATGGAAGCTTTGCGGCAACAAATGTATGCCGTAATGTCAGCTTATGGAATGGATAGTCCGCAACTGTTGACTGTCAGTCAGCAGTTAGATGGTGTATTAAATGAATATTATACTGACTTAGAATTACTCAAAGCTATTTAACGGATAGAAAGTAGCACAGAAAAGCTGTTGACACAACTTAAGTCAACAGCTTTTCTGTTACTGGTGCATATTTTCCGTAGTAAACTTGGTTATTTAAGCCGGAACTGGCGGATATTATCGTCGAGTTCATCGGCCATTTGCGCCAATGCCAGGCAGGCGCTTTTTACTTCATCCATGGAGGCGGCCTGCTCTTCGGCGGCGGCGGAGACTCCGGCGGCTTCCGCTGATAAACGGTCGCTTTCGGCGTCGATGTTTTTCATAAAGTCAATGATGCTGCTGGTAGCAGTACCCATACTGTTGACGGCGGCCGATACCGCCTGGATTTGCCCGGCAACCTCGGCGACCGTTGTCGAGATAAATTCAAAGGCTTCCCCCACGCTGCGCACCGACTGGCCGCCCTGCTGCACCTGCTCCGCGCCGGCGTGCATGGTACTGACAGCGGTTTCTGTTTCGATGACCACTTCGTTTAATAATTGTTCAATGGTTTTCGCCGCTGTCTGGGACTGGTCGGCCAGCTTTCTTACTTCATCCGCGACCACCGCGAAACCACGTCCCTGTTCGCCGGCTCTGGCCGCTTCAATGGCCGCATTCAGGGCCAGCAGACTGGTTTGCGACGAGATCCCGGAAATCGTATCGACAATCCGCTTGATTTCTTCCGAGCGGGAACCCAAACGGACAATGATTTCGGAGGATTTTGTTACCGCCTGTTCGATGACCTGCATTTGTGCTACTGCCTGATCCACGGTTTGGGAACCGTTAATCGCCGACTGGGTTGCGAATTGGGCCTTTTCAGAAGCCGCCGCACTCAGGGAGATAGTATTTTGGACATTACCGGCCATATTCATGGCCGCCTGCACACTTTCATCCACAACCGCTGTTTGCCGGGAAGACCCCTGGGAAACTCTGACCATGGCCGCGGCGACTTCAGCAGCTGCTTTGGCGGATTCATCGGCGTGGGCGGTGAGTTCTTCCGCCGAGGAGGCAACCGTTTCGGCGGAGCGGGCCGTTTTTTGCACCAGGGCGCCCAAACTTTGCGTCATAGTGTGCAGATTCGCGGCTAACATACCAACTTCGTCTTGGGATGTAATGGCAATTTTGGTGGATAAATCACCCCGGGCGATATTGGCGGCACTGCCGATCAGAGCAGTGATTGGTTTGGCGATACGGCGGGAGAACAGCAGGAGGATCACGCTGACAATGGTGATAAACCCGATCAGGCCAATCATTACGCTGGCGAACAAGGTTTTGTTGGCGCTGGCGTATGCTTCCTGTTCCGGGTACACCAGCACCAGTTTCATGCCGGTATCGGCAATCGGTCCATACGCGATGAATGCCGGCACGCCGTCAATCGTAGCCTTGGACGTTTGGATTTCATTTGCGGCCAGTACCGTTTTGCCCAGTGTAGTTAATGACGAATCCGTTTCTTCGGTAATTTTATTTTTTAGATCCTTTTCTTTATCTTTATGTCCCAGATAATAGCCTTCACTGCTTAGTAAAAACGCATACCCTGTCGAACCTACTTTTAAATCCCGCACATAATTTGTTAATTCATTGATGCCGACGTCAACGGTAGTTACCGCGAATACTTTACCGTTTTTCCGGGCGGGACTGGAAGTGGTTATCATGGGGATGTTAGTTACCGCATCCAGGTATGGTTCGCTCCACACCACTGTCTTGCTGGTGGTAAGGGCGTTTTTATACCAGTCATATTTAAAGTAATCATATTGCTCGTTGCTGTAATCCCAGGTCAGGACGATTTTCCCTTTATCGTCTGTGTATTTGTACGGGCCGAAATATTTTTGGTCGGGCTGGTACGCATACGGTTCATACCAGAAGCCGGCGCCGACAATCAGTTTGTTGGAGGGGATAAACCGCTCGATTGCGTTCAGTATCAGATCGGGATTGGGTTGGGTCATGGACTCCATAGTGTAGGCAAGCAATTCGGAGTACTTGCCTACCTGGGTGATTTGACCGGCAAGCTGGTTGGCCAATTCCCCCGCTTTGGCATTCATAGTGTCATTCACGCTGGTTTCGAGTGTGGAGCGAAATTGTACAATGGAAGCAGAAACCTGGATGGCAAATACGATACCTACTACACTTAATAAACTGATGAGAAATACTGCTTTGATACTATGCATCCATTTTCCCATGCTGATCCTCCTCGGCTGCTCTTTTTGTTTACCATAGCATAGATGGAAATCCTTCTTCAATTCAAGTTAGGTTAAATATTGTTAACTTATTGTAAAATGCAATAGTACCGGCTGCATCAGCAACGGAAAATGTAATTTTGGAAAAATTTAATTATAACTTAACGATAAATTCACCTATGAGCCCGTTTAATTTCTTAAAATAGTAAATAAGGTTTAGTACTTTGCGCTCACATGGGAATATATAGGGGTTGCTGTTCATGAAATCTTTGTTTGAACCTGCGGTTCAACTGATGAATCAATTAAAGTATGTTTACAAATTCGCTGTTATCGGCATTCTGATCATCCTGCAGGCCACTGTCTTAATTTGCATGCTGGTTTCCGGAATTAATAAAAATATTGAACTGGCGATGCAGGAGCGGGTTGGTGTTGCGTTTATTCAGGCTGTTCTCCACTTATTTGACGAGGGACAGACCTATCGCACTCTGCACTATGCTTATCTGCATGGCAACCCGTCGCTGGCAGGAGCGGTAAAAGCGCAGCAAGCCAAAGTGGAGGAGGCTTTCGCGGCCGTAGAACAGATCGACAAGGATATTGCCGGCCAATTGGGTCTTGACTGGAAATTGCAGGCGCTGCGGCAAGCCTGGCTGGTGCGCAAGCAGGATGCCTTGCAGTTTGAACCCGACCGGGCGCAGGTCGTATTTGATTTGGACAGCCGGTGGCTGAATGAAGTAACCGATTTAATGCAGCAGGCCGGGTATGCCGCTAATTTAGCTATGGACGCCGATGTGGACATTTCGTATCTCGTTGACGCCGTATTGCGCAAAATGCCTGCTTTAGTGGATACCTTGGGAACCGCCCAGGGTTTAGCCATTCATTTATATGATACGAGTCTTTCCGCCGAGAGCCGGAATCACCTGCTGCAGGTTATCGGGCTGGTTCAGTCGGCTTTGGAACAGGCTGATCATAATACCCAGATGGTTTTTCGCCATAATGACGGCATCAAAGGCAAATTAGGCGGTCTAAGCAGCGCGCTGGCTGATTCCGTGCCTATCTTTTCCTGGAATTTTGAACAAAAAACGGTCGGGCAGCAGGGCCTGCCTATTCCCCAGCAATTGTTGACAGCTACCGGCGATCAGTCGCTCCAGCAGGCGGTTGCGCTGCAGGCGGCGGAATTGACGGTCATTGACGAGATGCTGGCGATGCGCATTACTAAAGACCTGCAAAACCGGAATGCCGTGCTTGTATTTACCGGCGGCATTCTGTTAATAGTCTGCTATCTTTTCCTGGGATTTGACATCTCGGTGCGTAAAGGCGTTTATCAGTTAGATCATGTTATGGCGTGTGCGGGCCGCGGCGATCTTACCGTTCGGGGCGAGATTTATTCCCAGGACGAGATGGGGTCTTTGACGCGGGCCATTAATGATACCTTAGATTCATTGCAAAAAATGTACGAGGAAGTGCAGCTGTCCCATGCCCGGCTGGCGGAATGGAACCAGAAACTGGAACAGAAAGTAGCGGAGCGGACAGCCGCGCTGCGCAATCTCTTAGATCATGCCGGACAGGGTTTTCTTTCCTTTGGCCGGGACCTTGCAGTCGGCCGGGAATACAGCGCGGAATGCATTGCTATTTTTCAGCGGGAGATCGCCGGGGAAGCGATAGCCGGCCTCTTGTATCCTGACGAACCCGATCAGCAGGTATTCCTAGAAGCCGTGTTTGCGAAAATTTTTCAGGAGCAGAATCCGTTTTTGCGGGAAACTTATCTTACCCTGCTGCCGGAGGAAATCATTCTGGGCAGCTGTTATATCGGTGTGGCCTATAAACTGATTCAAAATGCGGCTGAGCCGAACCAGGGAAAGATTATGCTGATCCTTACCGACCGGACGCTCCAGAAAGCAATGGAGAGTCAGGTCCGGGACGAGAAGGATATTCTGGCTATGATCGTTCATGTGGTTACCCATTCGGAGGATTTCTTTGCAACCGTCAAACAGTACCGGAGTTTTTGCCGGGAGGGACTGCCGGAATTGCTGCAGGCGGATAAGGCAGCCGGCGAGACTGTCGCTATAATCTTCCGGATCGTCCATACCTTTAAAGGCTCCTTCGGTCAGCTGCGGATGCGTCATGTCATGGCCAGACTGCATGACATGGAAAGCTGGCTGGATAATCTCCGGGCCAATGAAATAGCGGCGCTGGACCGGCGGCAGCTGGCGGAAAAAATGCATGGCTATTCGCCGGACAGCATGCTGGCCTGGCTGGATGAGGATTTGGCCGTGTTAGCGGAGAAACTGGGGGAAAGCTTTTTCCAGCGGGAAAACATCGTCATGATTGATAATGCCCATCTGCTGGCGATTGAAGAGAAAGTGCAAGGCGCGCTATCCCCCGGCGAAGCCGGTATGGTGCTGGCCGATTTGCGCCGCCTGCGCTACAGGCCCATCAAAGAATTATTGCAAGCGTATCCGGACTATGTGTACAGTCTGGCGGAGCGGAATGAAAAAGCCATTCACCCTTTTGCCATTCAGGGCGGGGATACTCTGGTTGACCCTTGTCAATATTATGATTTCATACAATCGTTGGGGCATGTTTTCCGCAATTCCGTCGTGCATGGGGTGGAACCGATGGACGAACGGCTGGCAAGCGGTAAGGAAGAAACAGGCACTATTCAATGTGCCGTCAGCGAAACAGAGGCCGGTTTAACTTTACGCATTGCCGACGACGGCAGGGGCATAGACCCGGTGCGCATCCGGGATATTGCCGTACGCAAAGGCATTTGTACGTTGGCCGAGGCAAATTCTCTAACAGAAACAGACTGGCTTCCGTTTATTTTTGCCGACAATTTTTCCGGGGCCGGTCAGGTTGATGCATTGGCGGGACGCGGCGTCGGCCTGGCGGCGGTCCGGGCCGAACTGGACAAACTGGGTGGCTCGGTTCAGGTGCACAGTGCGCCGGGAGCGGGAACGCAATTTGCGTTTTTCCTGCCTCACCCGCAACTGGCCGCAGAAAG
>JAEZQV010000209.1 GCA_023441125.1 Bacillota bacterium | reverse complement strand
ACTCGGTCTTTAATGCGGCGGCTGTTGTCCGGAAAATCACCGGTCAGGATTTGGCCAGCTATGATTTGCATGTCAATATCATCGGCGGCGGACGTATTGACGGACCTTCCGCCGGTACCGCCATCCTGTCGGCCATTATCTCGGCCATTACCGGCAAAGCCATCCGGCAGGATGTAGCCGTTACCGGCGAGATATCCATCCAGGGCCGGGTTAAAGCGGTTGGCGGCGTCTTCGAAAAAGCCTATGGCGCCAAACAAGCCGGTATTGCCACTATGATTATTCCCGAGGAAAATAAAACAGATATCCCGGAAAGCCATCTCGGCCTTGACATTCGGCCGATTGCTACCGTGGAGGAAGCTCTGGCTATTCTGTTTGCCGAAGAGGAAGCTGTCAGTGCCTAGTTATTAGTTGAGATGGAGATTGCAGTGCCGCGCCTAACCGGACAGGTATAATCAATATGCCCGGCCGGGCGCGGCCTTTTAAGTGAGGAGAATTTACATGATCGACCGCGTCCCCCCCCAAAACGTTGAAGCTGAGCAGTCGGTACTTGGTGCGATGATGATTGAGCGCGAGGCCATTTCCAAAGTGTCGGAAATTCTCAGGCCGGAAGATTTCTATCGGGAGGCGCACCGGCTGATCTATAATGCCATGCTGGAGTTGTTTAATAAAAACGACGCCGTCGATCTGGTTACCGTCGTTGAGGTTTTGCGCCGGGACGAAAAGCTGGAAGCCGCCGGCGGCATAGCCTATGTCACGGCGCTGGCCAACAGTGTGCCGACGGCCGCCAATGTGGTGTACCATGCCCGGATTGTGGAAGAAAAGGCACTCTTGCGCCAGCTCATCAACACGGCAACGTACGTGGCCGGCATGGGCTATGAAGCCAATGAAGAAGTCGCTGTAATCATGGACAAGGCCGAAAAAATGATTCTGGAAGTGGCCAACCGCAAAGCCGGCCAGGAATTTGCCTCCATCAAGAATATTATCTTTGATGTATTTGACAAGGTTTCCGAGCTCTATTCCGCCAAAGGCGGCATTACCGGCCTGCCCTCCGGCTTTAAGGACCTGGACAAGCTGACATCGGGGCTGCAGCCGTCTGACCTGATTTTAATTGCGGCCCGTCCCAGTATGGGGAAGACGGCCTTTGTCCTTAACATTGCCCAAAATGTGGCCATCAAGGAAAAAAAGGCCGTAGCCTTTTTCAGCCTGGAAATGTCCAAGGAGCAGCTGGTGCAGCGAATGCTGTGCGCCGAGGCGCCGATTGACGCCCAGCGTCTCCGGATCGGCGAACTGGAAAACAACGACTGGGACAAGCTGGTACGGGCGGCTGACCGCCTGGCTGCCGCTCCCATATTTATTGATGATACGGCCGGCATCACGGTCATGGAAATGCGGTCCAAGTCCCGCCGGCTAAAAGTGGAACATGACCTGCAGCTGATTATTATCGACTACCTGCAGCTGATGCAAGGCGGCACCGGCAGCTCCCGCAGCGAGAACCGTCAGCAGGAGATTTCCGAAATATCCCGCTCGCTGAAAGCGCTGGCCAGAGAGCTTAAAGTGCCGGTTATTGCCTTATCCCAGCTCAGCCGCGGCGTAGAGTCCCGGCAGGTCAAAAAACCCATGCTGAGTGACCTCCGTGAATCCGGCTCACTGGAGCAGGACGCCGATATTGTGGCTTTTCTGTACCGTGAGGATTATTATGATCCGGAAACCGAACGCAAAAATATTACCGATATTATTGTGGCCAAACACCGTAACGGACCCGTTGATACCGTGCAGCTCTTTTTCCATAAACAATTTACCAAGTTTAGTGATTTGTCACGAATACCGGGGTAATTGCGCCGGACTGATTGCAGGCAGGGAGCAGAAGGTGAAGCACACAGTCTGCTCCCTGCTTATCTTTGGATTGAAAGTGCAGCTCTGAGGTTGGCCGCACGATAGGGGGGATTTATTTGCTATACTACGCAACCATTATACTAACCATCGCTGCCAGCATTCTTTATCACGTATTTCTGAAAGTTACGCCGTCGAATATTAATCCGCTGGTATCACTGGCTGTTACCTATCTGACCGCCGCGCTGGTATCGCTGGCTCTCTATCCGTTTTATCCGGCGGATAAAGCGATATCCCTGCTGGCGAGCTTTAGGGAGTTAAACTGGGCCAGCTACGCGCTGGGGGCGGCCATCGTCGGCCTCGAAGTGGGAACGCTGATTGCCTACCGGGTTGGCTGGAATATCAGTCTGTTTAATATTGTTGCCAGCACGACGGTAAGTATTTTGCTGATTCCGGCCGGCTTACTGTTTTTTAAGGAGACCCTCTCGCCGGCCACCATTGCCGGAGTGGTCTTTTGCCTGCTGGGGCTGATTTTAATTAACTGCAGAATATAATTATTCTCTGAAAATTCACACCATACAGACAGCTTTCCACAATATATGCATTTAAGCAAACTAAAACCGGGTAAAAATTGACGCCAGGCAATAAAAATGTACAAAAAATGACAAGCAGTGTACAATTTTGTGCACTATGGTCGCAGAAATTCGTCATAAAATGGTTCAAAAGCCCGAAACACGGGGCTGGAAAAGCTGGCATGAAAATTGCATATTAGATAAGTACAAGATAAATGGCTGGGCTGCAAAGAAGCCAGTCAGCAAGAATACATAACTTACTTGAAAAATAAACGGCAAGGGGTAGGTAATGGTGCTTGGATCGTGCTTTAATGCTGATGGAAGTGTAAACAATGAAGAATTTGAAAAAGTTGTCTACCGGTATCATAAGATTATTCTGCGGTATGTCAAGACATATTACTTACCGGGAGGCGATTACCGGGATATGTATCAGTGGGGGCTGATCGGCCTCTACAAAGCCGTAATGCAGTATGATGAGACGCGGGGCAGATCATTTCGCCTGATTGCCGAATTAAATATTAAGAATACCATAAAATCGGCAGTTACCATGCATAACCGCAAAAAGCACTATGCTCTGAATGAGGCAATTTCACTGAATACCCTGGCGGAATCGCCCAATACCAACAGTCCGCTGGAATCAAGCGCACTGATTAACAAAAACAGTCAGGATGATCCGGCGATGCTGGTGGTCGAGAAGGAAACGGTGACCGGCATTAAGGATGAGTTGGCCAATGTCCTTTCCCGGCTGGAAAAGCGGGTTATTGATTTATACATTGAAGGGTATAAACAGCGGGAAATCGCCAGAATTCTTAATCTGCAGGAAAAAGTTGTCGATAATGCCGTCCAGCGGGCGCGCAATAAAATGGCATTGCGTATGAAGGACTGC
Source organism: Bacillota bacterium (assembly GCA_023441125.1). The sequence continues at coordinate 1,969 of JAEZQV010000209.1, read as the reverse complement.
CGGGGTCTGTGTAAAAAAGACAAACGGACAGCGGACGATGATAGCCAACCCGATAAAAAATATAACGCAATGGTATAAAGAGATGCCTGTCTCCCGGAGCGGTGCCGGTGAGGCAGGTGTCTCTTTGTCTATAAAACTTTACGAAGCGTAGGGCTTACAGTACAATAATGATAGAGTACTGGTGCAGGGAGTGGCTGACCGTGAATAGCAGAAAACAGGCGGTTATCAACCATGACAAGGGACTGCATGCCCGTGTTGCCGCCATGATCGTACAAAAGGCCAGTGAGCTGGAACATAGCTGGCAGGTAAAGCTGTATTTCCGGCGGCCGGGCGGAGCGGCCGCCGTGCCGGCGATCAGTATCATGCCGCTGGTGTCGCTGCGGATAAAACAGGGTGATACGCTGTGGGTGGAAGCGTCCGGTCTGCAGGCTGAAGCGGCGGCCGGTGAAATGGCGCTTTTTCTGGAAAGCGACTTTCTCCTGGCCGATGCCGCCACCATCAGCCAGGTGGACAATCTGCTGCAGGATAATGCCTTTACCGCCGAGCAAATTTTTGTCAGCATGGCCAACGGGCTGATTGTAACCGATGAAAATGACATCATAACAATTTTCAACCCGGCGGCCGAACGGATTCTGGGTATCCCGGCCGGTATGGCCATCGGCGAGGCGGCGCAAACCATAATACCGGGCTCCCGGCTGCATATTGTCGCCAAAACCAAGGAGCCGGAACTGGGCTGCCGCCAGTCGATTGGCGCGCTTGCCATTCTTACCAACCGGACGCCCATTGTGGCGGACGGTCAGGTGCGCGGCGCCATGGCCATTTTTGAGGATATTTCGGTGCTGGAAGCAGTCACCGATGAGCTCAAGGCGGTAAAAGAACTAAAAGAGCGCCTGCAGCTGGTATTGGAATCCGTGCAGGACGGCATCTGCGTGGTGGATAAGGAAGGCTTTATAACCTATGTCAATCCGGCCTATGTTGCCTTGGTTAAACAAGACCGCCGCAAGCTTACCGGCCAGAATGTCCGGGACCTGTCGCCCGCTGGTACCCGCAGCCGGGTGTTGGCCAGCGGCCGGCCGGTGATTGGCAGTATTGTCACCAAACCGGACGGCGTCACGCTGGTGGCCAACGTCAGCCCGATTGTGGTGGATGGCGAACTGACCGGCGCCGTCTCGGTGGTTAAGAATGTCAGTGAAGTGCATCATTTAATGGACAAGCTGAGCCAGGTTTCCGCCAAAGCCGAGTATCTGGAAGATGAGCTTAGGCGGGCCCAGAAGCCGGGACCGGCTTTTGTCAGGTATATCGGACAAAGCGGCAAGGTCCGTGAGGCGCTGGCCATTGCCGCCAAGGCGGCGGCCAGCGCGACAACGGTATTGGTCACCGGCGAAAGCGGCACAGGCAAGGAACTGGTCGCTGAAGGCATTCACTACGCCAGCCGCCGGGCTGACGGGCCGTTTATCCGGGTCAATTGCGCGGCTATTCCCGAAAGTCTTTTGGAGAGTGAACTGTTTGGTCACGAAAAAGGGGCGTTTACCGATGCCATCCGGCAAAAACCGGGCAAGTTCAGCCTGGCCCACAAAGGTACTATCTTTCTCGATGAAATCGGCGAGCTGAATAAAAACATGCAGGCCAAACTGCTGCGGGTGCTGCAGCAAAAAGAGTTTACCCGGGTAGGCGGCGAGGCGGTTATTCAGGTCGATGTCCGCATTATTGCCGCGACCAACCGCAACCTGGAACAGATGGTAGAGGGCGGCCAGTTTCGGGAAGATCTTTATTACCGGCTGAACGTCATACCGATTTTGCTGCCGCCGCTCAGAGACAGGGTAGAAGACATTCCGCTGTTGGCTGATCACTTTTTGCAGAAAGTCAGCCGCGAGCAGGGCAAGACCATCACCGGCATTACCCGTGAGGCGCTGGCCGGCCTGATGGCTTATCGCTGGCCGGGCAATGTGCGCGAGCTGGAAAACGTTAT
>JAEZQV010000199.1 GCA_023441125.1 Bacillota bacterium | reverse complement strand
CACCTATTATTACGGCCAATACCCCCGGTTACGGCGGCAGCCACAGTGAGGGCTACTGGCTGACGGTGAGAAAACTGGTGGAAACAATGGCCACGGCAGCCGAACGGCATGACAAAGTCAATGTGATTGTGCCTAATATCAGTCCGGCGGATATTCGCGAACTCAAGCGCCTGCTCACGGCCATGGATATGGACTATACCCTGTGTCCGGATATCTCGGACACCCTGGACCGCCCTTACCTGGCCAACAGTTACAGCAAATTGTCGGCAGAAGGAACGCCGCTGGCCGACATCGTCCGGATGGGCGGCGCGCCGGCGACGATTGAGCTGGGGGTTACCGTTCCCGGCAGTCTTTCACCGGGAAAATACCTGCAGGATACCTTCGGGGTGCCGCTCTACCCGGTGCCTATTCCAATCGGTATTGAAAATACCGATGTCTTTATGGCCACGCTGGAGACCATCAGCGGCAAAAAGCGGCCTGCTGCCATAGAGACCGAACGCGGGCGGCTCTTAGACGCCATGATTGACTCGCACAAATATAACTTTTTCGGGCGCAGCGCCATTTTTGGCGATCCCGAGCTGACCTATGCCGTAGCCCGGACCTGCCTGGAAAATGGTATCCGGCCGGTGGTGGTAACCGGGGACAAAAGCGGTCTGGTCGCTAAGCTGCTGCCCCGGAATGAACTGACACTGGAAACCGTTGTGCTGCCGGACCCGGATTTTAGTTTGGTCCAGCAGCAGGCCCTGGCGGGCGGGGCCAATATTGCCATTGGTCATTCCGACGGCCGGTTTCTTACCGAACGCGACGGCATTCCTTTAGTCCGGCTGGGTTTCCCTATTCATGACCGGGTAGGGGGACAGCGGCTGCTGTCGGTGGGCTATACCGGTACGACGCTCTTTTTGGACCGGGTAACCAATACTTTGCTGGAAAACAAATATAAAAACTACCGGCAAGACATGTACGATAAATATTTCGTTCAATCACAAACTGAACCTCAGGAAAGGGGGTGGCCGCTCTATGTCGAGCGTGCTAACCGATAAACATCCATGTTTTTCCGCCCATGCTCAGCACCAATACGCCCGGATGCATCTGCCGGTAGCCCCGCGCTGCAACATCAGCTGCAATTACTGCAGCCGCAAGTTCGACTGCGCGAACGAAAGCCGCCCGGGGGTAACCAGTGAGGTGCTATCGCCGGCCGAAGCACTCTTAAAGTTTGAACGGGTAAAAGCGCAGCTGCCTAACCTCAGCGTCGTGGGTATTGCCGGTCCGGGCGATGCACTGGCCAACTGGGAAGATACCCGGGAGACGATTGAACTCATCAAACAGGCGGATGCCGATGCCCTGATTTGCTTGTCGACCAATGGCCTGCTGTTGCCCGAATACGCTCCTGAACTGGTTAAATTGGGCATAAGGCATGTAACGGTGACCGTCAATTGCACCGATCCCGCGGTTGGCGCCCAGATATACGGCAGCATCAACTATCAGGGCAAACGCTATACCGGGGCCGAAGGCTCGGAAATCCTGCTCAATAATCAACAGGAAGGGCTTATGTACCTGTCGGGCCATGGCGTCAAAATCAAAGTAAATATTGTCATGATCAAAATGGTTAATGACTGGCATGTGCCGGACGTCGTCAAGCGGGTAAAACAGCTTGGAGCCACGATGACGAATATTATGCCGTTTATTCCGGCTCCGGGCAGCGTATTTTCCGGTTTGCCGCAAACCAATATGCGGGATGTAACGGCTGTCCGTACAGCCTGTGCCAGTGACTTAAAACAAATGAGCCACTGCCGGCAGTGCCGGGCCGACGCCATCGGCCTCTTAGGGGAAGACCGTTCGCCTGAATTTAGAAGCTGTGCCCAGCAGGTTGAGCCGGTGGAGCACAAGCCGGTGCCGTTTGTTGCTCATCATAAGGTAGCTGTGACCAGCAAATACGGCAAGCTGGTGGATTTGCATTTCGGCCAGGCGGAGGAGTTTTTAATTTATCAGGTAAACGGTACCCGCTATGAACTTTTGGAATCACGCCGTCTGGAGAAATACTGCGCCGGCAACGCCGAGTGCGATACGGAAGACAAACGGCGGGAAGCCATTCTGGCCGCGCTGGCGGACTGTGATGCCGTATTAACCATGCGAATTGGTTACCAAGCCCAGAAACGGCTGCTAAAGCGGGGCATCATGTCGGTGGAGTATTGCTATACCGTAGACAGCGGTCTGTTATATACCATGAAACAACTGGAATTAAGAGCTGCTGCCGTATAAGGCGAAGGAGGAAATGCCATGGCGCGTGAAATAGCGGTGTTTTTGGGTGAGGAGGGTAGTACCGTCAGCCTGGAAGAGCCGGGAAAGATCTTTGTTTACCGCCGCAATCAGGGGAAGTGGCACACAGTACAGGAACTGCCGTTTTGTCTGGATCACTCCGGCGGCATGCCGGGAGTGCGCCGGCAATTGACGGCTATGATCGCAGAACTTGGCAATTGCCGGGTTTTTGTTGCCTGCACGGTGACGGGGCTGTTGTATAAAGAATTAGAGCAGGCCGGCTTCAGCATCTGGGAATTTGCCGGCCGGCCACCAGAGTTTTTGGAATATGTGCTGGTGCAGGAGGAGCTTGCGGCCCGGCAGCCGGCAGCCGTTAAACTGGTCGCGCCTGCTGTCGTTGAAACCGGACCGGGCTGCTACCAGGTATCGCTCAAAGATATTCAGCAAAGTGGCAGTGGTCTAACCTCCAAACAGATTTTGCAGCCACTGCTTACGAAGAACTTTTATATGCTTGAGGTCCTCTGCAGTCACATTCCTCCCTGGCTGGAAGCCGAATGGGCCTGTGGGCGGCTGGACTGCCAGGCTGAGAAAATGACGGAAGGTGTAAAGTTGACCATCAAAAAGCAAAGCTGCGGGTGATTGCTATGAATGAACCAGTTTGGATCGATCAGACGCTGAATACTGTTATCCGGTGGCAGTTTGCCGCCAGCCAGCTGGAAGAACTGGCCGGTCTGCTGGCCGCGCTGGGAATCAGGCGGGCCGATATCGGCGTTGCTGACTGGCAATGGTACCAGCCGGATTTGACGGCCGTAGCAAGCTATCTTTCCCTGCGGGGCATTACCGGCCTAGCGGGCGACGGACTGGCAGCGGCTCAGCAGGCTGGCCTGAAGCAGGTGGCGGTAGCTTGCAGCATAGTAGAACCGCATAAGTTTGGCCTCTGTCTGGAAGCGGTTATGACCCAGGCCGGCCGGCTGGGACTCAAAGTGGCCTTGCTGCTGGAGGGGCTGGCGGAATTAAGTGCGCCCCAGATGGCAGCTGTTGCCGAGGTGGTTAACGGCTATGAGTTTACAGCTGTTATCTGTGACGACAGCAAAGGGACGGGGGACCCGTTTGCCATCTACCAGCAACTGGTTGCACTGCAAAGGGCGGTTCGTTGCCCGGTGGAGTTGCGCGCCGGGAATGCTTACGGGATGGCAACAGCCAATACCCTGGCCGCTGTCAAAGCAGGGGTCAGGCAGCTGGCGACCGCAGTGGCCGGTATTGGTGGCTATGCTCCCTGGGAAGAGGTGCTGTTGGCCGGCAGGCAACTAAACGGACTAACGTATCCAATGCCTGCGGATTTGGCTGGCAGGTGCCGGCAGGTGCTGCACATGCTGGGACTTAACCTGCCGGACAATAAAGCGGTTATCGGTCCGGATATTTTTGCCCACGAATCCGGGCTGCATGTGGACGGTGTTAATAAAGCCCCGGAAATTTATGAACCTTACGCCCCGGAACTGGTCGGGCTGAAACGGCAGCTGGTTATTGGCAAACACTCCGGCAGCGCCGCTATCCGCACAAAATTTGCCGCCTGGGGGATACTGCTGGAGGAAGCCGAGCTCAAACACCTGCTGGGCCAGGTGCGGACCTTAGCCATCAGTAAAAAAGCCGCCATTACCGACGAGGAATTACAACAGTTGTACCGGTCTGGCTGAAAGGAGCGGAACTATGCAAGCATTCAAACAAGGCGTTATCATTGATACAACCCTGCGCGACGGTGAACAAGCCCCGGGCATAGCCTTCACCGCCCAGGAAAAATTAACGATTGCCACGGCCCTGAGTCAGGCCGGCGTAACCTGGATTGAGGCCGGCACACCGGCCATGGGGCAGGACGAAATGGAAGCGTTGCGGCTGATTCTCGCTGCCCGCCTGAAAGCCGTGGTTTTTTCCTGGAATCGTGCCTGCCGGCAAGATATTGAAGCGTCGGTGGCCTGTGGTTTTGAATGTTTGCATATTTCTGTGCCTGTATCGGATCTGCATATTTACCGGAAACTGAAAAAGAACCGGGAATGGGTGCTGAAACAGCTGGAAACGGCGATACTTTTAGCCCAGAGCTACGGCTGCTATGTTTCCGTTGGCGCCGAGGATGCATCCCGGGCTGATCCCGGGCATTTTCTGGCGGTGGCCGAATTAAGTGCCCGTCTCGGCGCTGTGCGGATTCGTTATGCCGATACGGTAGGGCGCTTGGACCCATTCACTGTTTATGATATAATGCAGGATTTGGCGCCGCGGTGTTCGCTGCCGATAGAATTTCATGCCCACAATGATTTTGGTCTGGCAACCGCCAATACCCTGGCTGCTTTGCAGGGGGGCGCAGTTTTTGCCAGTGTGACGGCCGCCGGCATCGGCGAACGGGCCGGTAATGCGGCGCTGGAGGAAGTTGTGGCTATCTTAAACAAAGCGGCCGGTTTGCCCTGTCACATTAACCTGGCGGCGGTAAAAAAAATAAGCTGCCAGGTGGCAGCTATCAGCGGCAAAAGGCTTTTTCCCTACAAACCGATTGTGGGTACGGCGGGAATGCCGCTGTCTTAAAATAATTGATGGGACTGTCCGTTAAGGTGTCGCTCCGGCCGGGCTCTGGCAATGTTCGCCTGGATTTCCGGGCTGGTGCGGGGAGTGGCCAGTACCGTGACTGAGGCAAGGTTTTTGCTGAACCCCTTACCGTGAGCATACTTGATTCTGGTTTTCACGGCGTACCTCCTCTGTCTGATAGATTAATTTTCGAAACGCTGGTAAAACTCCCGGTATTTTTGCAGGACGGAATCTGCGGCTAAATCGCTATCAAGACTGAGGTCGAGCGCAGCTTTGGGACAAAATTGCGAAGAAAATTCACAGGAGCAGCTTTCAACGCAATTGGTGCAGCCCATAGCTTTGCGTTGCAGCATACAATCGCCTCCTGAAATCATTTTGCGCGTAGTTTCTACGCTGCTTACTATAGTTTTTCAAAGAAAGCGAATTTTTATTCCCGCCGCGGCGGGATTTTTTTAGTGCAGCAGAAATTATAAGTTGTTCGGACCGCTGGGGACCAATAAAACAAAGGGTGCCGGGTGCAAAACCCGGCGCAGGCGGCCATTATACAACGCTGCGCCGCTGGCGCTTAACCTCCGCTTATGCATAACGGCCGCCTGCGCCTCAGTGCTGCTGCCGGTTGGTTAGCCGCTGCTGCCGGCGCCTGGCCCCTTTGTTTCCGACAGTTGGTGTAATTTGCAGTAAATGGTATAATATAAAAGGAAAATATTGCGAAAGTGGTGGATGGGATGCAGATAGGCCAGGTTGGCCAGCCGTATGAACACGGGCAGGACAAGCTTGAAGAAAAAATACTGTATCGCTTGGACAAAGACGGTCATTGTCTCATGATTGCCAAAGCAGGAATTACCGCCCAGGAAGCAGAAGATACCGAGCAGGGTAGGGCCGAACTGGGTGTCTATATTGACGGTCCGGTACTGTTTTTGCTATTTAAGTTTGGCAGCGGCAATTGGAATGACGCGGCCTATTCCTGGCACACCGTCCCCAGGGACGTGCGCGTGTACCCGGAACAGGCCGAGGCTGCCGGCTTGCTGCGCGTAAGCCTGGTGGAAGCCGGCAACGGTATTGTCCGGGCTGTGCGGGAAATCGCGCTTGCACCGGACTTTGCCGAAAAACTCAACGCAGCGATAACCACGCAGGCCAATGGCAGCTTTAACGGCTTGTCCTACGCTAAACATCTCAATATGGTGTATAACCAGTATTCGTCCGAGGAGATGGTCGAAATGGCTGGTATGCGCATGGTTGCTCATGCTTGAACCACATAAAACATGAGAGGGGAATTGACAATGAGTGAATTCACAAACTGGCACAATCAGACCATCGGCACAAGAGTCGTAGAAGCCTTGCAGAAGAACAATTTCACGGCAAGCTATGTCAATACCAAACAAGAAGCGTTAGACAAACTGGCAACGCTTATCCCCGGTGATGCGACGGTAGGCATTGGCGGTTCCTGGACAATTAAAGAGGTTGGCATTGACACCCTGCTGGAGGCACGGGGCAACACGGTATTTAATCATAACAAGCCGGGATTGTCGCCTGAAGAGTCATTAGAACTCCGCCGCAAGGAAATGACCAGTGACGTGTTTTTGACAGGCACCAACGCCCTCACGCTAAAGGGTGAACTGGTCAATGTAGATGGTTCCGGCAACCGGGTTGCCGCCATGATCTTTGGACCCAGGAAAGTAATCGTGATTACCGGTATCAACAAAGTGGTCACCAATGTGGAAGCGGCCATGGAACGGATCGAGCTGTTCGCCGCTCCCCTCAACAACAAACGCCTCAGCCGGTCCAATCCATGTACGGTGACTGGTGAATGTATGGATTGCCAGGGACCGACCCGGATCTGCAATGTTACTACCATCATGCACAAGAAACCATTGGCCGCCGATGTGGAAGTTATTATCATCGGCGAAGAATTAGGTTTTTAATAAAGGCAAGCGAGTCGATACGGCAGTGCCAGCAGGCGCTGCCGTATTTTTTTCTAAAGGACGAACCAATTCTTTACACATAAAAGTAACTATTTTCATATTATGTAATGTGGCCACAGGGATTAGTAGTGAAGGAGTGTTGGGATGCTAAATCGATTAATAGCCAGTATCGGCAAGCAGATTGCAATTGAGCTGGCAAGCGGAAAAAGTCTCCTGGGAACCATTGTCGAGGTTGATGAAAAAACAGTACGTTTGGAAACCAGCGAAGGCGTTGCGACCGTTCTCGTTAATTCTATCCAGGCTATTTGGGAAAGCAACGCAGAGTCCCTGTCGGAAGTGGATATGGAAGAAATCGTGCAGCAATTAAGAGAAGTGGTGCAATCGCGCTATGTCTGCCTGGGGTGGAACGGTTTCCGTTGTCCGGTAAGCTATGTTTGCCGAATGCCGCACCGTTGCAACCAGTTTAGCTGTCCCGGTAGCTTCAGTATTGGCCAGCCGCCGCCCGATATACCCTGTCAAGTCAATTTCTATGGCGCCGTACGACCCAACCGCCAGGCAAAGCAAGAACAGCCCGGCAATGACGAAGAATCCAAGGAATAGGTTATGAGGACCCAACAGAAGCCGCTGCTGCAACAGATCGTTGATTTTGTCGGGG
>JAEZQV010000179.1 GCA_023441125.1 Bacillota bacterium | reverse complement strand
AAACAAGACCGCCCGCCACCTGCGTAAGCGGGATGGGACATAACAGCAGCGTCTGCAGGGTTTTGAAATACAGTCGCCCCACACTTGCCGACAGGGCTGTTTGCTGAAACGAATTCAGCATAACGGTTATGCCGAGAATCCCCTTGGCCAGAAACGGGATATAGCCCCCGCTCACGTCCAGGCGGGACCCCAGCCCCCAGCTGAATGCAAATAAGTAAATAACCGGAAACATAACCGACGAAAACACATAGCCCAATTTTCCCATCTTCTTTTGCATCAGGAGCAATTCCCGGTAGTAAACAACAAGGCATCCCATTCATTCTGCCCCTCTCCGGATTAAACGTAAAAAGGCTTCTTCCAGGCTAACCGGCCGCTCGTCTTCTCCGGCCGCCATGCTTTTAATTCCCGCCGGGGTACCTGTCACCATAATCCGGCCGGCCTTGAGGAGTGCCAGCCGGTCGCAGAGCTGTTCCGCTTCATCCATGTAATGCGTGGTCAGGAATATGGTTTTGCCTTGGTCCGCCAATAGCCGGATCACCTGCCAGATGTCCTGCCGCACATCCGGATCGAGTCCCACCGACGGTTCATCCAGGAGCAGCATTTGCGGCGCAGGCAGCATCGCCCGCGCAATCAGCACGCGCCGCGCCATCCCGCCCGAGAGCCTGCCGATATTCTTCCCGCCGATTTCCTCCAGGTTAAATTCCGCCATGATCTGTTTTACCCGCCGCCGGGCGGAGGGAACGCCAAACAGCCAGGCATATAGGAGCAAAGCTTCCTGGACCGAGAGTTCCCGCTCCAGATTATTCTCCTGCGGCACCCAGCCGATCCGGTGTTTTTCGGCCGCTCTCCCGTCAAGGCTGTCCCGGCCGAAGAGGATAACCCGGCCGCGCTCGGGCCGGCTCAGACCGGCAATAATCTTCATTAACGTTGTCTTGCCGGCGCCATTCGGTCCTACCAGCCCAAAAACCTCACCGGCCTGCACCGTTACCGACACTCCGTCCAAAACCGGTTTGCCCTGATAGGCTTTGGCGATTTTCTCCAGGCTAAGCACCCCGCTACGCTCCATGGCTGCTGCAAGTGTCGTGCGGCAGGCAGACAAGATGTTCGGTTCCGCCCTGCTCGATCATGACAACCGTGGCCTCCACCCCGTACAACGTGCGGAGGTTGGCCGCCGTCAGCACAGCCCCGGCCGGCCCGTCGGCAAAAATCTCGCCGTTTTTCATGGCGATAATGCGGTGACTGAAGCGGGCGGCATGATTTAAGTCATGCAGTACCATCACCACCGTTAGCTGCCGCTCCTGGTGCAGCCTTCTCACCAGCTTCATAAATTCCAGCTGGTGATGAACATCCAGGTAGGTGGTGGGCTCGTCGAGCATCAGGATGCGGGGCTGCTGGGCCAGCGCCATCGCCAGCCACGCCCGCTGCCGCTCACCGCCCGACAGGGTGTCCAGCCGGCGAAACAGCAGGTCGGCAATGCCGGTAGCCGCCGCTGCCGCCCGGACCGCTTCCTGGTCGGCCGCCGACGGCTGACCGAACAGGCTGATATAGGGAGCCCGCCCGTTGGCCACCAGGTCCTGAACCAGCAAGTCTCCCGGCGCCTGCACCGACTGGGGCAGTACCGCCAGCAGCCTCGCCACCTTTTTCGGCGGCAGCCGGTGAATATCGGCGCCGTTTAGCAATACACTGCCCGCCGCCGGTGGCAGCAGCCGGCTGAGTGCTTTTAAAAATGTGGATTTACCCGAGCCGTTCGGCCCGATGATGGCCACAATTTCCGGCTCGCCGATGGCGATGTCCAGGCAGGCGGAAATTGTTTTGCCGCTATACCCCAGTGCCAGCTTTCTGGCCTCAATCGTGCAGTTCATCGCTTCATTCCTTTCCGCAGCAAATAGATAAAGAACGGCGCCCCTAAAAACGCCATGAAAATACCCACCGGAATCTCCACCGGCCGGAAAACCGCCCGCGCCGCCAGGTCGGCCGCAACCACCGTCACCGCCCCGAACAGGGCCGAGCAGGGCATCAGATACTCGAAATCGGAACCGAGCAGCATCCGGGTAATGTGCGGCACAATTAACCCCACAAACCCCAGCAGTCCGGCTACGCTCACGGCCGAAGCCGCCAGCAGCGCCGCCAGGACAATGAGGCCCAAACGCACGGCCTGCACCCGCGCCCCCAGGCTCTTGGCCACTTCATCGCCCAACTGCAGCAAATTTAAGTAGCGGGCGAAAAAAATGACACCCAGTACGCCCAACAGGCTGTACGGCAGAATCAGCCGGAGATGGTCCCAGCTTTTGCCCTGCAGGCTGCCGGCCATCCAGTTAACCGTTCCCGGAATCCGGTCCGAATAAAAAATCATCAAGATGCTCATACCGCCGCCTAAGAGAGCGGCCACGGCCACGCCGGCCAGTACCATGGGCAAGGGCTGCACGCCCTTGTTCCAGGCCAGCGCCACCACCATGCCCAGGGCGGCCAGCGCGCCAATAAAGGCGGCCAGGGGCACCAGCGCCGTCAGCTCCGGCCAGAGAATCATCACCAGCATCGCGGCCAGACCGCCGCCGGCCGACACGCCGATAATGCCGGGGTCGGCCAGCGGGTTGCGCAGCACCCCTTGCAGGACGCAGCCCGCCAGGGCCAGGTTCATGCCTACCAGGGCGCCGATAAAGACCCGCGGCAGCCGGATATTGTAAATAATCTGATACGCGTCCCCGCTGGTGTCGCCCAGCAGCGCCTCTCTGATCGCCGGCAGGCCGACCGAAACCGCGCCGATCATTATGCCGGCGGCAAGTGCCAGCAGCAACAGCACCACGGCCGCCAGGCCGATCCCGTTGCGCAGAACCGCGCGCGGGTCCTGTCCTACATATTTTACCGTATTCATACGCCACGCCCTTTATAAAGAAAATCCGCCAGCACGCCTAGCGCCGCTCCCAGCTGCGGCCCGGGATTGACCGCAAACAAATGGTACGGCAGCTGATAGACGGCCTGCTGCCGCACAGCGTTCATCCGCCGCCAGGCCGGCTGCTCCGCCAGTTCCTGATAGAAGCGGGTGGCGGCCAGGGGGCCGGCGCCGTGATTAACCAGAAGGATTACATCCGGTTGAAAAGGCGCAAATACCTCCAGCCGGAATGGCACGTAGCTCAAATCTTCATCAATGGCGATCGCCATATCGGCCACATTGACGCCGCCCAGACGTTTTACCAGATCGCCGACAAAACTGCGGGAAAAAGCCGTATACAGGCCATCGTCAATGCCCCATAAAATCAGCACTTTCGGCGACGGCTTCCCGCTATGCAGCCGCACCAGCTCCCGGCGCCGGTTCTCGATCTCATCAATCTTGCCGGCGGCCTGTTCCGGTTTGCCGCTCAATTCGCCGTACAGCCGCAGCGTGTTCAGGACATCGGTATAGTGCTCCAACGCCTGCAGCAAAACCGGAATCCCGGTTTTCTCCAGGATGGCGGCCAGCGTATGGTGCATGGGGGCATGCATCCCCAGCACCAAGTCCGGCTTCATCGCCAGAATCTTGGCCACATCCGGCCGGGGCGGCATGCCGACGGTCGGAATGCTCCTGACCTTTTCCGCTATATCCGGCGGCAGCATATTGGTCGCCACCCGGCCGACAACATTGCCGCCGCTGGCGTAGTACAGGCCTAAATTCGAGGCGTTGAGGGCGATGACGCGCTGCGGATGCCCCGGTATCGCCACCAGCCGGCCGGCGCTGTCGGTAATTACCCGGGGAACGCCGCCGGTCCGGACTCCCGCCGGAGCGGGCCACCTGCGCTCCCCGTCCTTGACCAGCTGCACCATACCGCATTTCGGGCATTTAATCTCAATGGTTTGGGCAACACCCCGGTACAGCAGCCGGTTGCAGCAGGTGCAGCGTATCGCCGGCAAATCTCCCCGCAGTTCTCTTACCTTTTCGTACCCAGCCATCATATTTGATCACTCCTTTGCTTCCGTGAGTTTATGCTGCATATATCCTGGTAAATACAGGGCTTAGGGCTGAAAAAACAAAACTCCGTGCGTATTGACTGCGCAACGGAGCTCTTGGCTCTCTTACTCTCACTACTGAAAAGTAGTTAGCTATGTATTTTTTTAGTTAGCTTTGATATTTATTTTAATGAGAACGACTCTCATTGTCAACATATTTTTTTGGTAAAATTTCTCTGCCTGCAGCCGTTAAGCAGCAATGCCAAACGGTCAAATAATTAACCCGCACCTTGACGGTTGCGGGTTAATTGCCTTAGCGGGTATGATGTTTATTTACATTGACGAATTCGATAACTCCGATTTTACCTGCTGAATATCGTTCGGCGCAGCGGGGGCAGCCGGCTTGTAATACCCTTTTTGCATAGCCGTTTGCGCGAGCTGATACTGCCGCTGTTCATCCTGGTTTCTCATCTGCTGAAAGGTTGTCCGCAATTGAGCGTTGCCTGTTTCGGCGATTACATTGGCATAAGTCGCTAAACTGCCTTTGATCATTGCTAAATAATCATTGAGCATATCTTTATCATTCATAATGTAGCTTCCCTCCTTATTGTAAAAAAGACATAAGTTTCTGCTTCGAGCTTCTGGCTGACGCTGCGTCTGTTTGGAACATTTGCTTAAGCTGGGCATCACTGCACTGCTGAGCGTACGCTTCCAGTTTATTGGCCACCGTTTCGTGGCCGCCAATCATATGTCGTAAATGCTGAAGCTCCATTTGATTTAACTGCGCCAAATCCAACACATCCCTTCTATGTATTGTAATTATTATTGATTAAAAAATTCCTGATTATTCCGGTAAAATAAGGTAATTTGGCCAGCTGGCGGCAGCTTAAATTTTTTTACTTTGCCAGTAGCACTTTGCCTGTTTTCCCATATTCTATAGCAGACGGTTGAAAATTCGCGTGTTAGCTTGCGCTAACCGTTTTTACCGGATCAGGTGTTAGCGACAGCTAACTTTTCTTTAGCCACCGGTGTTAGCTACCGCTAACCTTTTTTTGCGAAAAAACTTAGCCTAGGCAAATATAAGGAGGATTACAGCATGTATAACCCTGCAAAAACAGCCACTTTGGCCGACCTCACGGTAGGCACAACCTGCAGAATATCGGCCGTAGAACTCGACGGCCTGCTCCGGCGGCGGATTCTGGATCTGGGTATTCTGCCGGGAACTCAGGTACAGTGCGTCCGGAAAAGTCCGGCGGGCGATCCCATCGCGTTTAAAGTGCGCAATACCACCATTGCCCTGCGCAGCGATGATGCCAGTCTGATTAAAATTAACCCCGTATAATTTTAAATAGTGGAAGGATGTATGATTATGATCAGTCGTCAAGAAACACAGGGCCGGGTGCTGCGCGAGCACTTCGGCCTGGCCCCTGAGCCTGGACAGTATGTTATTGCCCTGGCCGGCAATCCCAATGTCGGCAAAAGCACGGTGTTTAACGCCCTGACAGGTCTCAGGCAGCACACCGGCAACTGGCCGGGCAAGACCGTGGATAATGCCCAGGGCACCTTTACCTATCGCAAAAAGCCCTTTCTCCTGGTCGATTTGCCGGGAACCTACTCCATACTGGCCCACACCGTGGAAGAACAGATCGCCCGTGATTTCATCTGCTTTGGCCAACCGGATGCCACCATCGTCGTCCTGGATGCCACCTGCCTGGAACGGAATTTGAATCTCGCCCTGCAGGTCATGGAGATTACCCCCAACGTTATTGTTTGCGTAAACCTCATGGACGAAGCGAGAAAGAAACATATTGCGATTAATTTCTCCGCATTGGAAAAAGAGCTCGGCGTGCCGGTCGTGGCCGCCGCCGCCCGCAAGGGGGAAGGCCTCAGTACCTTAAAGGAAACACTGTATCAGGTCAGCACCGGCGCACGCCAATACAGTCCGCGTCAGATCACCTATTCGCCGGCCATCGAAGCGGCCATCCAGGAGCTGCTGCCCAATATTCAGCGCCTCGTCGACCACCGGCTGAATCCCCGTTGGGTTGCGCTCCGGCTGCTGGACGGAGATAAAGCGTTCATTGCGAGTATCGGCCGGTACCTGGACCTTCGCCCTCATCGTAAAGTACGGCCGGAGGTGGCGGCCTTATGAGCGGAATTGTCACACCCATGACCACATTAGCGGAAATGTGCACGGAAGCGGATAAAGTGCGCTGCCGGGCCGGCAACGCCCTGGGGGATGCCATCGTAGCCGACATATACACCAATGCCGAGCAGATAGCGCGTACCGTGATCACCCAGCAAACGGAGAATCCCTCCACCTGGGACGCCAAACTCGACGACATCCTCACCTCCCGCCTGTTCGGCTACCCCATCATGCTGGCCTTATTGGGCATGGTTTTCTGGCTCACCATCGAAGGCGCGAACGTGCCTTCCAGCCTGCTGGCCGACGCGTTCTTCGCCTTTCAGGATCAGCTTACCGCATGGTTTGCGCTGGCCGGCGCTCCGGCCTGGCTCCACGGGGTCCTCGTCCTGGGGCTGTACCGGGGTCTGGCCTGGGTCATATCTGTCATGCTGCCGCCGATGGCCATCTTCTTCCCGTTGTTTACCCTGCTGGAAGACCTGGGCTATTTGCCGCGAGTGGCCTTTAATATGGACAGTTTCTTCAAAAAATGCAAAGCCTGCGGCAAACAGGCGCTTACCATGTGCATGGGGTTTGGCTGCAATGCCGCCGGTATTGTCTCGTGCCGGATTATCGACTCGCCGCGCGAACGGCTCATCGCGATCCTAACCAACAATTTTGTTCCCTGCAACGGACGGTTTCCAACCCTGATCGCCATTGCCACCATCTTTGTCGGCGGTTCCGTGGCCTCCGAATATGAGACCCTGGTCGCGGCCTTCACGATCACCGGCCTGGTCCTCTTGGGTATTGCCGCCACCTTCGTCATATCCTGGACACTGTCGCATACCATCCTCAAAGGCGAACCCTCGTCACTGGTGTTAGAGCTGCCGCCGTATCGCCCGCCGCAAATCGGTGCGATCATCTACCGTTCCCTCATCGACCGCACCTTCTTTGTACTAAAGCGCGCCGTCATCATGGCCGCTCCCGCCGGCGCGATTACCTGGATACTCGGCAATGTCTACATAGGAGACATGAGCATCCTCAGTCATCTGGCCAACTGGCTGCAGCCGCTCGGTTACGCCATCGGCATTGACGGGTTCATTCTCCTGGCCTTCATCCTGGGACTCCCGGCCAACGAAATCGTGGTTCCCATTCTCATTATGAGCTATCTGTCCACCGGACAGATGATGGAATTCGAAAGCCTGGAAGAACTCCGGGAAATATTGTTCAGCCACGGCTGGACCTGGCTCACGGCCGTCTGCTCGATGCTGTTCTGCCTCCTGCACTGGCCTTGCACCACAACCCTGTTAACCGCCTATAAGGAGTCCGGCAGCGTAAAATGGACCTTGTTGTCCTTTCTCATCCCGACGGTTGTTGCTTTCGCCGTCTGCTTCGTAGTAGCCCAGTCGGCCCGCGGCCTCGGTCTTGCTTAATCAAGGCAAATTCTGCCCCGAAAATTCGGCAAAGGACTGCAGCCATAGCTGCCGCTGTGGCTGCAGTCCTCTGTTTTCCGGCATCGTCCGGCGATAGCCGGCAGCAATTCACAATGAAACAGGATTCCTGTCCCCTTGTTTTTCCAAAAGGCAGAAATAACATCATCTCATCTAAGTTTATGTATAAAGATCCTGCTGACTATCCGTAGTCAGTTCCTGAATATATCGGGTCATAAATTTATTAAACTGGATTGCATTACGAAGTTGCTTTTCAGCCTCATTACGGCTAACAACATAAAAATCGTTATAATCACTTTGGTTACGAATCTGAAATGCATTAGAAAGAAACTTATTATAAACCACGTCAATTTTTCCGGAAGCAATGTAGTGCTGATTAAAATATCCAATAATTGTTGAATGTTTTTTTGAATCAAACCCATCTAAGGCCAGTAATGCTCTGATCATATGGAACATAGCGTAATAAGACCTATTAATTGATGTAGCCAACCGTCCTTCGTCAAAAGCAGCCTGAGAATCAGACAAACATTCTTCAGCTTTTTCTGTTCGATATCTGGATAATTCCAACATTTCAGCTTGCATAGTATTCAATCCCTTCAGCCCTTACATTCCGGTAGAATGGCAGGTAAGGAACCCAATGATAAAAATGTTCGTAATTCTTCCCGATAATAGTTGGTAATACGCCATATTTGAGCGATATTTCTGACATCACATCAACAATTGCATCATTATAACTTTTGACTTCTTCATCTGTAAGGGTTACCAGCACCATTATATCCATATCGGAATATTGTTCCTGGTCACCGCGAGCATAAGAACCGAAGAGGAGTACCTGGCGCAATTTTTCACCGAAAATAGTTTTCATAGACGCAACTATCTCTTTCATGATGCTTGTAACGCGTTGTTGTTGGTCAGCGGAATTTGCCATAGGCTTTCCCCCCCTCATCACATTATTTTCTACTCTCACATTACCATTATAGCCATATTTGCGTCAAGTCAACCTGCTGATACTGAACAAGCTAAGATCTCTAAAAACTTTACTTTCTTTATCTCTTGCAAATTTCGTTTCCTACTATTTCCTCTAGTTATTACGTAATAGATTGCATCTTCGTAGTGTACTCTTAATTTTCTTGCCGCCATTCTCAACTGGCAATCTTACTTTTTCTTACCTTAACAGACCATTTATTATAAGTCAATTTGCATAACTCAAGCCTGAACCCTAGCCCCCAACGAAGCGTATTCCCTGTCCCCTTGTTTTTTATACTATTTCGAAGCGGTGAGTTAAGGGTAAATGTACGGCTGCGGCGGCTCTTCGATGATCGTAACCCTGGCGGCGGAAATTAAGGGTACTGTCTTCTTTTGGTGCTCGCTTAACGCCAGCGTGCCCTGGACACTTAACCAGGTGCCGATAGGGTAGTTTTGTTCATCAGCAACCTCACACAAGATGCCGGCAGGGATGGCATCCGCCGAGCAGCAAAAAGTAACGTATCTTACCAACGCCAGCTTCGCTGCTGGAAAGGACAAATCCTTATAAACGAATCCGGTAATTGTTATTTGCCTGCCTACATATTTTTCCGGATGAAGCCGTAGCTCCGATATTACATTAATATAATTTTGGTCGGTAACCTCGATCATTGCCATTTGCTGCATAGTGACGGCAAAATCGGCTAAAGTTTGCTCGCTGACAGCAATAACGCCGGTATTAAATCCCTTGGTTCCGACCAATTTGGCGTTTAATGTACTGCTTGGCAAATAGAAAGCTAACAACAGGGATACTAAAAACGGCATATACCCCAGCCAGCGCCTTAACGTCCGGCCGGGATGATGACAGTGGTGGTTATCTTGCTTTAAATAGATAATCTGCAGCGCCTGGACAATAACGAGCCCAAACAGCACCATCACTGTCATTTGGGTAAGCTGCAGATAGCGGGGATGGATGTAGAGTTGAATCGCGTTGGTGCCTATCAGCCATGTCAAAAACATTAGGTAGCCAAAGAGGATCAGGGTTTTTATCAGGGCGTCAAAACTTATTCTTATGCGCACTAGCAATTACAGCCCTCCCACCAGAAAATTGCTGATATACGAAAGGCTAACGCACAGACAAACGGTGACAAGGATTAAGGTCACGACAAAACGCGGCCGAAAAGAATGATACAGCATTAACGTGTTTTTCAAGTCAATCATGGGTCCAAATACCATAAAGGCGATAAGAGATCCCGGCGTAAAACTTGAGCCAAAGGAAGCAGCGATAAAAGCATCGGCTGAAGAGCATACGGAAACAAAAAAGGCAAATACCATCATCATGATAATTGATAGCAAGGGGGCCTGGCCGACTGCGGCCAAGGCCGAATAGGGTATTGTCGTCTGGGCTATGGCACTGAGAAAGGCGCCGGCGATAAGAAACTTGCCCATTTCAAAAAATTCACTGCAGGCTCCTGTCAGCACGTAAAATACTTTGCGCAAGACAGAGCCGGCTTGGCCGCTATGCCCTGAGCAGCAGCAATCACACTGCCCGCCGGCGCTCTCCTTTAACTGGTTATCTTGTAATACAAAACTCAATACGATCCCGGTGATGATCGAAACCAGGAGAGCGGCGCCAAGCCTAAGCCAAACCATCCTGGGGTTTAAGCTGAAAGCAACGGAAGTCGCTAACATAACGACCGGGTTAATAATGGGGGTGGCAAGCATAAACGTTGCGGCAACATAAACCGGTACGCCTTTTTGCACAAGCCGCCTGGTGATTGGCACTATCCCGCATTCACACAGCGGCACCAGCACGCCTAACACGCTTGCGATAATAATGCCGGCAATCTTATTGCGCGGCAACAGTTTCTCTATGAGTTCTTCCGACAGAAACAAATTGAGCACAGACGAAACGAACACTCCGACGAGGATAAATGGTAAAGCCTCAATGATAATGCTGAAAAATATCATCTTAAAGTTAATAAGATCAGCCCATGAGATTTTATCCCTCAGGCCGGAAATATCCACTGGCGCAAACTGCGAATACAGGCTTATCCCTCCCTCTGTCTGATAGATAGCATATCTAGTGTATGTTAAACTGCCTTAGAAATGCGTATTGTCATAGCAGCTTGCAGAAACATCGTCATCACCGCGGCTGCCTGCTACCTGTTTGACTTCGACCTGAGAAATAGCGGCATTGAACCTTGCTGCACTCAATTCATGGAGGAAACAGCGAAAAGACATTCAGAGCAATTCGAAGCGCATTCCCTGTCCTCTTGTTTTAGAGGCACAGCCTCTATCCCGCTGGTTTCTACTGATAGCCTTCAAATAAGCAAGGGCTACTGTTTCTTGAGACAGTAGCCCTTGTTTATGTAATACACTATTCGTGTTGGTTCCCGGGAGTCTGTCATCCCCGGCTAAAATTTAGAAGTAGAAGTCAACGCCCAGCTTGACCGTGTTCAGTCTGCCGGTATGGGTGCCGTCGGTGGGCTGTAAAGAAGCGGCCCACAGAAAGATGTCGATATTTTTATCAATGATAAACTGCCCGGTTAACTCCGGTCCTTTCAGACCCCAGTCATATTTGGACACCCAGTAGTCATCCGGGGAAATGGAGGACTTGGCCTCGGCATAGAGGTAGCGGGCCGTTACGAAATACGAGCCGGGGGTATTGAGGTCGGCCCGGCCGTAGGTAACCCCGGCTTTGTAGGCCTTGTTCTGGCTGTCGGCGTTGGACTGGCCGTAGGTGGCGAACAGGTTGAGCTTCTTGCCGAGCATCTTGTCGACGCCGGCCTCCCACAGGTTGATATTATCGGCAATGATGGCGGTGTCCGAACCGTCGGTAGACAGATTATGATAGGCCGCTTTGAAATTCAGGTCCTTAGCGAGCGGCGCGGCGAATTCAATGGCGGCATAGCGGTTGTCCGCCGTGTTGGCGATGATATAGGGATTGGTGGCGTTGCCTGTCCAGCCCTGGCGGAAATAACCGTAGGTCAATGTGGTCCGGCTCTTGTCGCCCATTGCCAGCTGCACCCCGTTGATGCCCTTGCGGCCGGGCGATACCATCAGCCCGTAGGCCGGACTGTAGTCGAACCGGCCGGCTTTCACCGTAGCCTTGCCGACCAGCCCCTCGGCGTACATCTGGTCATAGCGCTGCGAACCGCTGATGGTGCCGTCAACCGTCGTATAAGTCCCGTCCCCATTGGGAATCCGTGTCCAGAAGCCGCCGGTCCGGAAATCCCGCACGGCTTCGTTCTCGATTTTGAACTGCCAGCGGTCATTGATTTTGTAATTCACGTATAAATCAATGCCGACCGCCGGATAGTGGCCGTCATTGGGATGCGGCGTATCGCCGGTGGCCGCGGTATGGCCGGCGAACGAGCCGCTGTTGTTCCAGATCTGGTCAGACAGATGCAGGAAGCCGGACACCGTTATCTTGTCCGCTTTCTTTTCCAGCGTATCGACCCGCACCCCAAGGCTGGTAAGCTCGCCGGCGAACTCAGCCGCCAGCTTGTCGATCAGCGCCTTGCTGCCGGCGTCGGCCTTGTCCTTGTTCCAAATGGCCCGGGCCACTACCTGGGCCAACTCATAACGGGTAGCCGGCCGGTCGCCCCGGAAGGAACCCCGGCCGTCACCGTCGATAATCCCGTCCTGCTGCAGCTTGTGCACCGCGTCATAGGCCCAGTGACCGGCCGGCACGTCGCCGAAGGGATTGACCGGGGCGGCGGCCGCCGCGCCGGTCAATCCCACGAAAAGCGCCAGCACGGCCGCGATAATTATGCTTTTTCTCATCCTTTCCCCCACCTTACGAACTTATTTCTCTCTAATCTCGCTACGCTGTGTCC
>JAEZQV010000280.1 GCA_023441125.1 Bacillota bacterium | reverse complement strand
GCTTTTAACCTTGGCACCAAACTGGACGGTGTTAATCTCGGCGTCGGCTATCTGAAAACCAGTGATGATGATCAAAACAAATATTGGTCATTCAGTGGCTCTACGAAAGTAACCAATAGTGTTGGTCTTGCTGCCGAATATGTAAAAAATGACGCCAAAAATGCTGACGGTTTTATCGTAAAAGCCACTTTCGGCGAACTTGCCCAAAAAGGCGATATCAATTATGACATCTCCTATCGCAATATTGAAAACAACGCAGTGGATGCCAACTGGGTAACAAATGGCGCTTATGCCGATTCCAAAGGTATCCGTGTTGGCGTTAACTACAAAGCAACCAATAACGGTACCCTGTATCTTTACCAGGATATTACCAAGAAACAAAGCGATTCTACTGTTAAACCCAATCAGTTCCGGGCCGAATTCGATATTAACTTCTAACTCTGAATTAAAAACAGCTTCTAAAGGCGGCTCATTCGAGCCGTCTTTTGTTTGGTGATACTACAACCATAATTTGCATGTATTTGTAAGGCGAATTTCAGCCATGATAGTAACAGGCATCCCAAATAAAATTTATAAATGGAGGTTTTGCGTAATGTCAAGGACTAAAAAACCAGTGAACCCTTCAGCGCAAAAAGGCCTCGATCGCCTGAAAGAAGAAACGGCTGCCGAACTTGGTCTTAATGACTACAAGAACACGTACAAAGGTGCGCTTACTTCAGCTGACAATGGCCGGGTAGGCGGTCACATGGTCCGCAAAATGATTGAAGCCCGTGAAACTCAATTCGGCCAGGGCAATACCCAGGCTACCGGCAGTACGCTTACTGCCAAACAGGACATCAACAAGAAATCCTAAAGCAGGCACAAGCCTGCTTTTTTTATACAGCGAACGCGCCATTTGCCGAGCGACGGCGAAAGGTAAGCCTAATGCATGATGTGGCTGAACTGGTAACGGCAGGTCATTTTTCCTTTACTTAGAAGAAAAAAGCGCTTTTTATGAATCGCTGACAGGAGATATAATGGTATAGCCAGAATAAGTATATAATAGGCATATCTCACCATTTGTTCCCGGTGCGCGTACTATATTTACATATCAGTCCTATTATAAAAGGAGTGCATTGTATGGAAACAGCATTAATCAAAAATTTGTCCCGGCATGTCGGCGAACAGGTTACCGTGCAAGGCTGGGTATATAATCTGCGCTCGTCCGGAAAAATTTTCTTTATCATTCTCCGGGATGGTTCAGGGCTGATGCAGGGAGTTGTAGTTAAACAAGAGGTTGGCGAAGACCTTTTTGCCGAAGCTAAAAAACTTACCCAGGAAAGTGCTGTGAGACTAACAGGCATTATACGGGCAGAACCGCGTTCAGTTGGCGGCCATGAAATGCAGATAACCGGTTTGGCAACAGTCAGCATTGCCCAGGATTATCCCATTACTCATAAGGAACATGGTGTGGACTTCTTGGCAGAACATCGCCATCTTTGGATTCGCACTCCGCGCCAGGCGGCGGTGTTACGTATTCGCTCGGAAATTGAACATGCATTGAGGAATTTTTTTTATGAGCAGGATTTTGTTCTGGCTGACGCTCCGATTATTACGCCGGCTGCCTGTGAGGGTACTACTAACTTGTTTGAGCTTGATTACCACGGTGAAAAGGGGTATTTATCGCAAAGCGGCCAGTTGTACAATGAGGCGAATGCCATGGCCCTGGGACGTATATACTGTTTTGGCCCCACCTTCCGGGCGGAGAAATCCAAGACTCGCCGGCACCTGCTGGAATTTTGGATGATTGAAGCGGAAATGGCGTACTTTGATATTGACGCCAATATGGAACTGCAGGAAAATATGATTTATTATGTTATTCAGCGGGTCCTGGCCAAATGCCAGAATGATCTCAAGGTGTTAGACCGTGACCTTGAAAAATTGCAAGCCATCAAACCGCCTTTTCCACGGATAAGTTATACCGATGCGGTAGAGCTTCTAAAACAGGCCGGCGAAGATTTTTCCTGGGGTGATGATTTTGGCGCGCCCCATGAAACCATCATATCCAGTCATTTTAATGCCCCGGTTTTTGTACACCGTTATCCGACCGCCATCAAAGCATTCTATATGAAACCGGA
Organism: Bacillota bacterium; assembly: GCA_023441125.1. The sequence goes on along the minus strand of JAEZQV010000280.1, from coordinate 2,205 downwards.
CCCTAATGATCCCCAGGTAGTGCTGGGGGCGGATCTCCTCGCGCCCGAAGGCTATGGTGAAATCATTGGCGGCGGCCAGCGTATCGATGATTTGGCCTTGTTGGAAGCGCGCATTACCGAACATAACCTGCCGAGAGAAGCTTTTGAATGGTATTTGGACTTGCGCCGGTTTGGCAGTGTGCCTCACTCCGGTTTTGGTTTGGGGCTTGAACGGACGGTAGCCTGGCTGTGCGGCCTTGAACATATCCGTGAAACCATACCTTTTCCGCGCCTGCTTCATAAGATGTATCCCTAGAGACTGGCGGTTTTATTTTACACCGTCTCACGCAACATATGAGGATCACAGAGCCTATATTTAAGTATACAGGGGGAGTTATAACATGACAGTAAGTCTTGCCGCAACACATGCAAAGGGGAAATTTGCTACTGACAAAATCTTCGGGGCCGCCGCCGCCGCCAACAAGGCTGTGGCGCAATATGGCAAAGACAAGGTGGTAAATGCTACTATCGGCGCAATTTTAGACGATAACGAGGCCTTGGTTTGCCTGCCGACAGTAGAACAATTATTTCGTACAATACCAATCAACGAAATAATCAATTATGCCCCCATTGCCGGTTTGCCTGAGTTTCTGGAGGCGGCAACGGCCCTGACTTTCGCCGACAACCGGCCTGATGCCTACACCGATGCGGTTGCTACTTCCGGCGGTTCAGGTGCGATTCATCATACTATCTGGAATTATACGGAACTGGGTGACACGATCTTAACCTCTGACTGGTACTGGGGTCCCTACAAAGTACTGTGCGAGGATGCATTGCGTAAGATTGATACATATACTCTGTTTGACGAACAGCAAAATTTTAATATAAAGTCATTTGAAAGCAAAGTTAACGAGCTTTTGGCAAACCAAAACAATCTGGTTACCATTATTAATACACCGGCGCATAATCCGACCGGTTACAGTTTGGTGGACAGTGAATGGGATGGCGTGCTGGCGGTTGTAAAAGCTGCTGCCCAAGATCAGTCCAAGCGCTTGATTCTGCTGGTGGATGTTGCTTATATCGACTATGCCGGTGAGAAAAATGAATGCCGTGCCTTTATGAAGAAATTTGGCAACTTACCCGATAATGTGTTGATTATTTTGGCATACAGCATGTCGAAAGGCTTTACGGCCTATGGTCAGCGTACCGGCGCTATGATTGGCGTTTCCAAGAGCAAGGAAATAATAAAAGAATTTGCCGATATTAATCAGTATACCAGCCGGGCCACCTGGTCCAATATCAATCGCGGTTGTATGCGGCTGTTAGCCACTATATACAATGATAAAGCGCTGCTGGCTCAGGCTGATAAGGAGCGTAGTCATTATTATTCTCTTATCCGCGAGCGATCGGATATTTTTGTCCGCGAAGCCAAAGCGGCCAATCTTAGCATGTTGCCGTATATAGCAGGTTTTTTCCTGACAATCCCGTCTGCAAAACCGGATGCGGTCTGCGATAAACTGCATGAGGACCACATTTTTGCCGTACCGCTTGGTAAAGGTATCCGTATTGCGGTATGTGCCGTGCCCTCTGCTAAAATTGCCGGCATGGCGGCCAGAGTGGTTCAGGCTATGGCCGCTGTTGAAAAATAAAAAGAGTATAACAACATAACAAAATAAATTGCATCGCGGCTAGCCGCGATGCAATTTATTTTGTTCACCACTGACCAATTACTACATAATATACAACAAGAAGCTTTCCTATGTAATCCAGGGGGTGGAAGGAGTGGCTGAAAGTCTGGCTATTGCTTATTTGCAAGGAGGGCCTCTAGCTCCCGAAATTAAGGGAACAGTGACTTTCCGGAATGTGCAGGGCGGCACGAAGGTGACGGCAGAAGTATGGGGTTTACCTCGGTATCAGCCGGCAGGTAACGGCAAGCAGCCGGTGGGCCCGCACGGTTTTCATCTGCACGAGAATGGAAACTGCAAAGTGGGCGATCCTGACAACCCGTTTATGGCTGCAGGCGGGCATTGGAATCCGGATGATCAGCCTCATGGCAATCATGCGGGTGATTTTCCGGTGTTATTTTCTAACCGGGGCTTTGCTTTTATGTCTTTTTTTACCGATAAATTTTCTGTTGCAGATGTGGTTGGCAAGGCCGTGGTCATTCATGAAAGCCCTGATGATTACCGGACGCAGCCGGCAGGAAGCTCCGGCCGGCGTTTGGCC
>JAEZQV010000099.1 GCA_023441125.1 Bacillota bacterium | reverse complement strand
CAGCAGACTCTTGCTCATGCGGTAGGGCACATCCGGGTCTAAGGTGGCCGCTGCCAGAATTGTCGGCGGGAAAGACCTAAGCATTGCGTCCGTTAATGAGTATTTCGCCGGATCTTCCGGCCCGCAGAGGTGGTTTGTCCAGGTGCCGTCCTGTCTGGCCTTGACATAGAGGAAAAATCTTGCTGCCAGCGGGCCATAGGTCACCGGGCTGTCAGCAATCATGTTCTCGATGCTGGCAGCGGGTATGCTGGCTAACTTGTTATAATGCTTGCTTGGGGTATTAAATTGAACTTCGTCCAGCCTGGTATAGCCGTAGAGGCTGATGATGGCTGCCGGCAACAGGGCTTTGCTGTTAATCAGCTGCGCACAAAGCATAAAGCAGAGATAGGCGCCGGCCGATCTGCCGAATAGTACATATTTATTATTGTTTAACTTAAACACACTGGCCGTATTTTGCAAATAGAAACAAAGTAGGGCCAAGGCTGACTGTAAAATTTGGTCTATCTTTGCTTCAGGCGCCAAAGGATAATCTAACGCCAAAAAATCATAGCCCGCATCCAAAAATTTATTTATATACAGTGCCGGCAGGTCGTCGCTTACACCATACAGCAGTCCGCCGCCATGAAAATAGATAATCGTTGCATTTTTTCTCTGCGTTTTTGCTCGCTGCAAGTTTGCAGCGAGTTTTATATTGTCTTCGGTAATTAAACTGAAAACTTCGGGTTCACTCATTATTTTTTCTCCCGTCAATCAATTTAAACAGTCTGGCGGCTATTTGAATCTGCAGCAGTTCCTCCGGGTCCGCAAAATCTACGTTTAGCACATTTTTTATCTTGTCAATGCGATATCTTACTGTCTTCGGGTGCAGAAACAATCTTTCCGAGGTGAGGATATAGTTCTGATTTGTATCGAGAAAAGTTTGCAGCGTCTCAAATAGCAGCGGATACTGGTGCCTGAAGTTAGCTAACCGGGGAGATATGAACTTCTTAAGATCGCCCAGGTTGTTTGAATCCAAAAATAGTTTGTAAATTCCCAGCTCTTCGTAGGGCAGGATATTATTTGAATTGTGGAACAGCCGCAGTACCTTCTCGGTGTCCAAAACTTCCCTGTTGGCTTGGGAGATGTTACGTTTTTCCACTAGCGAGCTGATGCTCACATTGTAATAGAAATCTTTAAACACATCATTTTGCACCAATGCAGTCATTATTTTTTCAATAGAGCGCGGCGTAAGCCCGGCTTTAACATCGTTAATATTGAGGATAAATACTACTACATCCAATCTTTCCAGGAAAACGATATCATTGAAGCTGGCTTTAAATTTTAGTCTAATCTGCCGGAGTGCTTGCGGCATAAGGTCTTTGTCGATACTTTTCTTTTCGTCCCGCGGATAGAGCTTGATCAGCATTACCTGATAGTACTTATGTTTGCTGATCGTCAGGGACTCCAGCACCTCGTCGATATCTTTTTCCTCGTAAAGCCGATCATTGAGTAAGTCGCTGATAATGTTGTTTTTTTGCTGAAATAGATTTTGCGAGAGTACATACTTTTTCAATAATTCCATTTGCAGAAATTTAACGCCATTTTCTATCACCATAAAATCTTCTGAACTAATTTGTTCCAGCAGCTCATGGATAACCAGTTCATAGTCGTCATAGCCGAGATGCGGTATATGGACCCGAATCTGCTGGCCGGTTATCGGGGGATTAGTACCATTATAGATCACAGCGTTACGTTCATATCTGAAATGCACATACTTCTCAGTTAACACTTCGCTGGTCCCCACTACTGTCACGTTGGAGAGTTCCGGGTTTGTGCTAATTTCAATTCCTTTTGTAGCGCTAATAAGGCTTACATCGCGCAGAATCATTTTTTTAAATTCACATAATATCTCGTCCATTGACGGCATTTTCAATGCCAGTTTGGTCAGTTCGCTATGAACCTCATAGTACTTGTTTAGCAGGTTGATATTTTTATTGATGATTGGCCCTAATATTTCGAGAATAATCGATTCATACTTTACGTCCTTGTTAATTTGAATTAAGGGAATGGCATGTTGGTCACAAAGCTCGCTTATTTTATTGGGTATATGGGTAACCAGTCTATCGATTTTAATTATGACCGCACTAATGCCGATATTGTGGAGCTTTTCAAAAAATACTTCCAGCTCGCTATCACTCAAATTGTGCAGGGCAAAAAAACTGGTAAGGATTACTTCACCCTGACGTCCCCAGTTTGCTATATCGGTTGCTTCAAGTACATTGACACCCGTTATGTCGTTTACAATGCCGCTTTCGCCGGCTATTAATTTTGCGCTGTAAAGAGTTTGCATTTTTAATATATCTTTGATATTCACTTTCCTACTCCTTTATCCTCATAGTATAAAAAAAACGCTTTTTTTATAAATTTTATACCAATGATAATGCAAAAAAAACATGCTATAATGACGATGAGTTATTTAACCAAATATTAGCACAATGAAGGGGATTTGGAAATGCTATATACGGTAATTAAGAAAAATAGTTATCAAGACTCTATTAATCTTATGTTACTCACAAATTCAATTAATACGATTGCCGGTATAACGAAATGTTCCATCATGATGGGGACTGCCGCCAATAAGGACATCCTTAAAAATGGCGGACTGCTTACTGCTGAGGCAGAACGCGCCGCTCCGAGCGATATGGTAATCGTAGTTGAGACGGCCGCTGAAAGCATTGTTGAAACCGTTCTTAGTGAAGCGGAGAAATTTTTAAATGATTTGGCTGTAAAGAGAAAGAGCACCGGCATTGAAAGTGTAACCACCATCGATGCGGCCTTAGAAGAAATGCCTGATGCGAATTTAGCGCTGTTTTCCATACCGGGCGAATACGCTGCCGACGAGATTGAAAAAGCGCTGGATAAAGGTCTGAACGTATTCTCCTTCACCGATAACATCTCACTGGCGGATGAAGTGAGACTGAAGCAGAAAGCGCATGACAAGGGACTGTTACTGATGGGACCGGACTGCGGCACCGGCATTATTTCCAGCATCCCCATTGCGTTTACAAATGTTGTAAAACCCGGCAATATCGGCATAGTCGGCGCTTCCGGCACAGGCATACAGGAAGTTACTACTATCATCGACAGACTTGGCGGCGGCGTTGTCCACGCAATCGGGACCGGCGGTCGCGATCTAAGCGCCGAGGTCAATGCCATAACTGTTCGCGATGCGCTAGTAGGACTGGAACATCACGAGCCTACGGATGTAATTGTCGTTATTTCCAAGCCGCCGGCCAAGCAAGTCCGGGATGAAATTGTCGAACTGCTGCACAGTCTCTCCAAGCCGGTTGTGGCCATATTCCTTGGCGAAAAGCCGGATCACCACGAGGGCAATGTATATTTGGCCCATACGCTCGAAGAAACGGCCATGATGGCGGTAGACCTTGCCAAGAACAGACCGGTCAAGCCTAACTATCTGGAAGCAATACACTACGAGGTAAAGACGCCGCTGGCACCGGAAAAAACGGTAAAGGGACTGTATTCCGGCGGTACGCTTGGCGCCGAAGCGGCCATGCTTATCACCGAAGCGTTAGGACTCGGTAAATTGATCAAACAAGAGGGATATCTCCTTAAGGCCAACGGCTACGAAGTAATGGATTTGGGCGATGACATCTATACGCAGGGTAAACCGCATCCCATGATCGATCCGGAAGTCAGAATTAATAAGATAAGAGAATATGCCCAGGACGAAAATACCGGCGTAATCCTGCTGGACTGCGTATTGGGCTACGGCTCGCATCCGGATATGGCCGGGGCCTTAGCTGCGGCAATCAAGGAAGCTATACACACCGCCAGGGCCAACGGCCGGGAACTGCATTTTGTCGCTACCGTATGCGGCACGGAGTATGATCCGCAAAGCTACCAGGCCGCCATAAGCACCCTGAAAGAATGCGGCGTACTGGTAGAAGCAAGTAATGCCAGGGCGGTACGGCTGGCCCTTAAACTAAAGGGGATCGACTTTCAAGAAGCCGATAAATACGTGGTAGAAAAACAGGTGGCCAAAAAAGAACTGCCTGCAGTCAGTGACAGTGTAATGGACCTCTTAAACTCCAAACCCCGGATTGTAAACATTGGTCTGGCCAGCTTCACCGAATCGATTCTGACCTATGGCGGCAGTGCGGTGCAATATGATTGGAAACCGGCGGCTGGCGGCGATAAAAGACTGATCAAGATACTAAACGCCCTGGCCAAAATTGCCGAAATTGAAACAGCCAACAATGCAGTCATTGACAGGATGAAGAACGCACAGCCTTTCCTGGTTGACGTAGTGCCGGCGAAATCAGTAATCGAAATTTTGCAGGATAAAGTGCTGCTGCACGCCGGACCGCCGATCGAATACAAAAATATGACAGGTCCAATGCAAGGTTCTTGTATTGGCGCGGTATTATTTGAAGGTTGGGCAGCGGATGAAAACAGCGCCAGAGAACTGCTGGAGAATGGAGGAGTAAAATTCTCCCCCTGCCATCATGTGCACGCCGTAGGTCCTATGGGCGGGATTACCTCCGGCAGCATGCCGGTTATGGTCGTGGAAAATAAACTGGATGGTTCTGTTGCCTATTGCATAATGAACGAAGGCATCGGCAAAGTGCTTAGATTTGGCGCCTATTCGGAAGAAGTTATCACCAGATTACGCTGGATGCGGGATTCTTTAGGACCGGTGTTAGCACAGGCATTGAAACGCAAGGAAGGCGGCTTAAACCTGAATGTGCTCATTGCCAAGGCCATTACCATGGGTGATGAATTCCATCAGAGAAATATCGCTGCTTCCCTTATCTTCCTGAAAGAAATTACCCCGTTAATTACGGAACTCGCCATTGACCAACAAGAAAAATACAGTGTAATAAAGTTCCTGGCCGATACCGATCAATTTTTCCTAAACGTCATGATGGCGGCGGGAAAATCCATCGTGGATTGTGCGCGTAAGGTTACCAGCGGTACGGTAGTGACCACCATGGCCAGAAACGGCCAGAATTTTGGCGTCAGAATAAGCGGCATGGGCGACGAATGGTTCACAGCACCGGTTAATACGCCCAACGGACTGTACTTCACCGGCTATTCGGCCGACGACGCCAATCCGGATATCGGCGACAGTGCCATCACCGAAACAGTGGGCGTTGGCGCCATGGCCATGGTCGCAGCTCCCGGTGTTACAAGATTTGTCGGTGCCGGCGGTTTCCATGATGCCCTAAAGGTCTCCAATGAAATGGCTAAAATCTGTATTGCCAATAATGCGAACTGGAGTATTCCCACTTGGGATTTCAAGGGAGCCTGCCTGGGTATTGACGCCAGAAAAGTAGTTGAAACCGGTATTACACCGCTCATCAATACGGGAATAGCCCATAAAAACGCGGGTGTAGGCCAGATCGGAGCCGGAACGGTGCGCGCGCCGCTGGCTTGCTTTGAAAAGGCAGTTACTGCCTACGCGAAAAAACTAGGGATCGAAGTTGAGTAACAATGAACTGAAAAATGACAGAGAGGCAATGAGTAATTTAGTGCCGCTCTATCTGAAAAAAATTAGCGTAGGGAAAGTTCACAGCAAATTTAACAGCGGGCTCAATATTCAAATTGATGATTATTTGATTTTTGTCGGCCGTCGCGGAACGCCATTAGCTGCCTTTGGCCTGAATATCACTGCAGAGAAATTGCAGCAGGTGCTTAACTCTGTAAAAATCGGGGATTTGGTTGTAAACAAACGAAATAAGTTAATTTTTTATAGCGGTTATGGCGTAATCACTATTTATTATAAAGATCTTGAAGAAATAGATTTAAAGCTTCCCCCAATAAAATGCAGCGTGAACGAGCTGCCGCATAGCCGGCTATATCAATCTTTGGCAACAATTGAATTTGCGAAGTATATCGGGCTTGATCTGGACGAGAAAACCGGCAAGTATATAGAGCTATTAGTGCACGCCGACAAAGCAGACCGGAATGTAAATTCGGTGATTATCAGTTTTTTTGCCGGCAGAGGTAAAGGCCTGACGCCCAGCGGCGACGACCTTCTTATCGGCTTTACCCTGGCGCTTATGCTGTTTGGCCAATTCAATAGCTGGCAGCAAGCGCTGGCGAGGGAAGTCACCGGCGATAAAACAACTATGATCAGTGTGGCCTATCTCAGGGCGCTATTGGCAGGCTATGCCAGTGAGTATTTTATCCGGCTGGCAAAGCTGATCGATGCTGCCGGGGCAGAACGGGCGGCAATAGAAAAAACTATACACGAGGTACAGTCATTTGGTCATACTTCCGGCAATGATACCTTGTTTGGTTTTTTCCTAGGGTTAAAATTTCTCATAAATCAGGAGCAGGAGCAGTATGGGGGGCTCAATCAGGGGTAGGTCAAAAGAATTTGGTTAAAGGGGTTAATAAGCATGAGTTATCTTAATAATGTAGTCGGTTATAGACAAGACCTGTTAACAAATCGGTCCGTAGTCAAGAAAGAGAACTATGTATTGCTCGACCCGGATGGTTTGGTCAAAAATGTCATTCCCGGTTTTGCGAACTGCGATGTCACCATTCTCGGTTCGCCCAAGCTGGGGGCAAGTTTTGTCGATTATCTCGTTACCATTCACGCCGAGGGCAAGAATGAACTTGGCTTCGGTGAAGAAGGAATTGAAACATTGTTTTATTTGCTGGAAGGGAGCCTGGCGGTTAAAGCCGGGGAGCAGTCTTATTCTCTCAACAAGGGTGGCTTTGTGTACTGTCCTCCCGGCACCAAGCTTTATTTCCAGAACAGCAGCGGCGAAGCGGCCAAAGCCTTCCTGTATAAACGTGTTTACAAACGCCTGGCAGGTTATGAACCGTATGTCGTTACCGGCAATACGGAAGCCATGGAATGGACCCAGTACGAAGATATGGCAGATGTCTTAGTCAAAGATTTTTTACCCAAAGACCTGGCCTTTGACTGCAATTTTCATATCCTGAGCTTCAAGCCCGGCGCTTCCCATGGCTATGTGGAGACCCATATTCAGGAACACGGCGCTTACTGCCTGAGTGGACAAGGCCTGTACAATCTGGATAATGACTGGATTCCTGTGCAAAAAGGCGACTACATTTTTATGAGCGCCTATTGTCTGCAGGCCTGCTATGCCGTGGGCCGCGACGAAGACTTTGCCTATGTTTATTCCAAAGACTGCAATCGTGATGTGACACTGTAATTAGGAGAGCAGAAATGAAAAAACAGTTGGTTATCGCTTTAGGAGGCAATGCGCTGGGGAATACTCCTGATGAACAAAAACAAGCCGTCCTGGCCGCAGCCAATCACATTGTAAATCTCGTCAAAGATGGCTATAAAATCGTAATTGTTCATGGCAACGGACCGCAAGTCGGCATGATTAATTTAGCCTTTGAGCTTGCCTACCAGCAAAATTCAAATGTATCTGCCATGCCCTTTGCCGAATGTTGTGGCATGAGTCAGGGATATATCGGGTTCCATTTGCAAAATGCCTTGCAGAATACATTCCTGGAACAAGGACTAACCACACATGTTTCCACCGCTATCACCCAGGTCATTGTGGACCGAAATGATCCGGCTTTCCAGCATCCGACCAAACCGGTTGGCTTATTCTACTCGGCAGCAGCAGCCAAAGAGATTGAGCAGGCGAAGGGCTATACCTTTGTCGAGGATTCCGGGCGCGGCTTCAGACGGGTTGTGCCATCACCTGAGCCGGTTGATATCAAGGAAAAAGGGACGATACGCTGCCTGATGGACAACGGCGACGTTGTTATTGCCTGTGGCGGCGGCGGCATCCCTGTATACCGCGAAAACGGCCTGCTTCACAGTGTTGACGCGGTAATTGATAAAGACAAAGCCGCTGCCAAGCTGGCTGATGTTATCAGTGCGGACACCTTCATTATTCTGACGGCAGTCCCCCGGGTTGCCATCAACTTTGGCAAACCGGAGCAAAAATGGCTGGAACGTATTACGGTTGAGGAAGCCAAAAGCTATATTGCCGAAGGGCACTTTGCCCCGGGATCTATGCTGCCCAAAGTCGAGGCAGCGATCAAGTTCGTTGAATCCAGGCCAGGCCGGGAAGCCGTTATAACATCTCTGGAAAATGCGTACAAAGCAATCACTGAAGATAATGGTACGATAATCTGCTCAGAATGAACAGAAGCTTTGGCGGTCAGTGCAACTGGCCGCCAAAGCTTTATATGTGTCTCAGAAATTATAAGTTTCTCGAATTGCTAAGGCCATATAAACAAAGGGTGCCGAGTACAAGGCCTGGCGCAGGCGACCATTATACAACGCTGCGCCGCTGGCGCTTAACCTCCGCTTATGCATAACGGCCGCCTGCGTCTCAGTAAGTTTACGCCCCGTTGAGCCGGGAGACGGTGACTCCGGCAACCCTGGTAACTCCCGTACCCCTGCGGCTTTTGCCGGAAAAAGCGTTCCGCAGGAGAAAAGCCGGGCGGTATTCCGTAAAGAAATCCGCACTGTTTGACGTGCGAGCACAACAGGTGGCTAAAATCTATGGATTTTAGCCACCTGTTGCGTCTTTAAAGAGACTAAAGGCGCATTATTTGCTAGCCGGTGTGGACCATAGGCAGGATTTTGCGTTGCCTGAGAGCCAGGCGCAAACAGAACAGCAGTTCTCTATTTTCTAAATCCAACCCGGTTATGTCCAGGATACGATCCAGTCTGTTAGACAGTGTATTGCGGTGAATGTATAGTTCTTTTGCTGTTTCCGTGAGGTTTTTGTCAGACTCCAGGTATCTTTCCAGCGTTTTGAGGAATTCCGATTCCGTATTGTTATCAATATTCTCAAGTTTCGCGATAATCGGCTGGCAGATTTGCGACAAAACTACTGTTGCTTCCGTGTTAGACAGAATATGGTAAGAAGCAATCTCATAAGGCTGAATGATGTGCCCGGCACCCTTGATCACCCGGCCAATATTTAAGGAAGTTAACGCAACATGGAAACTTCGCCGCGCAGACATAATGTCAGATTCCTGCGTACCAATACCAATCGATACGGTAAGGTTTTCGAAACTATTGCTGAGGGCTTGATGCAGTTTATTATATAAATCCTGTTCGCCGTTAAAGTTGCACATGGCGGCTACCAAAGCGATAACTTTACCGGTACGTTCGGATATGAGTGACAGCGGAAATGTTTCGGCGATGATTTGTTGGGAGATTTTGCACAGTTGGGCTGAAAGTATCGGCCAATTGACTTCGGTTGCTGTTGTTTCCGTTTCAATAACCAGACATTTGTATCGTTTCGCTTGCGCGAGTTTGGAGTTCATAATAATATCGGCAGTGTTTTGCTCTTTGGGATTGCCAAATAATATATATTCAAGCATATCGCGGGAGTGCAGCTTGCGGTTTTCCGCAATCGCCTTCTGTTTTAAAAAATCTAAAGCGGCTACTGTGCAGGCATGTTCCAACGCTACCAGCTTAATGTCTGTGAAATTGTTGTCAGGCTGAATTATCGTAATGTGGCCGAAAAATTCGTTGCTGGACATAATGGCGCAAGATATACTCTGGTAGCTTGCGTCTTCCCTTGTTATTGTGTGCGTATAAGGGTTTTTGGTGCGGGATAACCTCTTCTGTAAGATCGGGTTGGGAATTTCCGGGGTAAGCAGCAAATGCTCCAGTGCAGGTAGCGTATTCGCATCATAGCCGGGCAAGTTATCAGGCAGCCAATGATTAATTAGCTGCCCGTGAATGTCGAAGCAACCAGCCGGACACTGCGTGAGTTTACCTAAATTAGTCACAATGGCATGTAAGCCGCCGCCGTTAATAGCAACATCGGTTAATGTTTTATGGATTTCATTCGACCGCTGGAGCAAATAGGACTGACGGCTGGCGATGCTACAGATGACCGGATTAATAATCTCGGCAAAAGAGAGGCTTAAAGGCAGTTCCAGGAGGGGAAAGCCCAATTCATTGGCGAGTGCCTGTATAGTTGAGGGGATTTCCTGCAGGAAGCGCTTGGTTTTAATGCCCAGTCCCGCGCAGCCGCGGGCATGAAGCGCCCGGATTAACTGCTCCTGCGATTTAATGTCATCTTTAATTGTATAGGCTGTTGTTAAAATCAGATCTCCGGCCTTGGCCCAATCACCGATATCCGGCGCATCCATGATGTTCACCGATCTAACAGGATTATTCATCCCGGCAGAACCGGCTGACAGTAACATGGCTTGCTCTTTAAACAGTTGTAAAACATCTCTTATTGTAAGCTCCATAGTACACCAACCCTCTTAGACAGTTGTCTATTCATGCGTTAATTTTTCCGCCCGGTAGGAGAAGGAGCGGCGGGATAAGCCCAGATAAGCCGCCGCCGCCGATTTGTTGCCTTTGTGCATTTCCAGGGCGGCGCAGATGATCCTGTCAACATATTCCTCCAGATTAAACGGCTCAGGCGGCAAGATAACCGGGGCTTCGGGCAGGATTAAGCCGGTTTGGACCGTGGGGGGAACCATACCGGTACTGGCGACAATGTTGAGATGTTCTCCCTTTAGTTCAGTATCATCAAACATGAAGATCGACCATTCAATGACATTTTGCAGTTCCCGGATATTTCCCGGCCAGGAGTGGCTGACTAAGGCTTTAGCGGCTGCTGGGCTGATCCGCTTGAATTTTTTATGCTTTTGCACGGCAAAGCGGTGAAGAAAAATTTCGGCCAGCGGCACAATCGAGTCGCTGCGTTCCCTGAGCGGCGGCAGAAAAATTTGGCCGACATTAAGGCGGTAATACAGATCACGGCGAAACTGCCCTTCTTCCACGGCTTTCACTAAATTGATATTGGTTGCGCAGATAATCCGTACGTCGGACTTGATTTTTTTCAAACCGCCGACCCGGTAATATTCTTTTTCCTGCAGAACCCTGAGCAGCTTGGCCTGCATTTCCAGCGGCATTTCGCCGATTTCATCCAGGAAGAGGGTGCCGCCTGACGCCAAATCCAATTTGCCTTTCTGACCTTTGGCCAGGCTGCCGGTAAATGAACCGGCCTCATAGCCGAATAGCTCACTTTCGAATAAGGACGGGGTCAGAGCGGCGCAGTTGATATCCACAAACGGAGTGGCTTCTTCAAAGTCACCATAATGAATGAGCTTGGCAATCATTTCTTTGCCGGTGCCGGTCTCGCCGAGGATCAGTATCGGAATGGACCTGTCACGATGATACATAATGGCTTGTTTATATACATTTTCCATGACTGTGCCAAACAGACCGATTTCACCGAGCCCTTCGGCCTTGGCGGCAAGCATTCGTAACCGGTAATTTTCCTTGGCAGTTTCCCGGGTCGCTGCCTGGACT
>JAEZQV010000092.1 GCA_023441125.1 Bacillota bacterium | reverse complement strand
GCTGCGCGGTGTGTCGCCGAAAGACATCGATATCGCCACCGATGCCGTTCCGGCGGACATCATGGCAGTAGCTGGCGGACAAGGCTGGAAAGCTGTCCCGGTGGGGGCGGCTTTCGGCGTGGTAGCTATTGTGGCCGAGGGCCGCACCTATGAGGTCGCCACCTTCCGCACTGAACGCTACGGAGCCGACAGCCACCGGCCGGCAGCGGTTACCCTGGGAGTGAGTCTGGCGGAGGACCTGGCCAGACGGGACTTTACCATTAATGCCATGGCGATGGACAGCGGCGGTGCGATTATCGACCGGTTCGGGGGGCAGGAAGACCTCGCCGCCGGGATTATCCGCACTGTCGGCCGGCCTGAGGCGCGTTTTGCCGAGGATGGCCTCAGGCTGTTCCGGGCGGCCCGCTTTGCCGCCCAACTGGGTTTTGCTTTGGCCAGCGATACATATAGCGCAATCCCGGCCAGTCTCGGCCGGGTGAACGGGCTGTCGGTGGAACGGGTTCGCATGGAAGTTGAGAAAACGCTGCAAGCTGAATTTGCTGCGCAGGGTCTGGCCATTATGATGCAGACCGGGTTACTGGCAGCCCGCTGCCAGGCGAGGGAACAGGGGCAAGCCCATGCTGTGCCTGTTATCGAGGAACTTTGTCATATTGACGGTCTGGCGCAAAACCCGCGGTATCACCGGTTGGACGCCTGGCAGCATACGCTGGCCGTGGTGGCATTGACCCCGCGTGAACCGGTACTCCGGTGGGCGGCGCTGCTCCACGATGTGGCCAAAGGCTGGCCGGCGGTGAGAACTGTCAATCGCGAGGGTCAGCCCGCCGATCCGGGTCATGATAAGGCCGGTGCGGCTGCAGCCGCTGCAATTCTTGATCGGCTGCGGGCAGAGCGTCCTCTGCGGGAGCGGGTAGCCTGGCTTATCCGGCATCATTTGCTATTTCCGGCTGCCGAACGGGCCGCTGTACTCAAATGGCTCAAGCGGCTGACCGGTGAGTTCACAGCGGCGGAGCAATTTAAAGCGGCGTTGTCTCAGCTGTTTGCCCTGCATAAAGCCGACCGCCTGGGGGGGCATACGGAGCCTGATCTGGCTGGCCTGGAGGCTGTGCAAACGATAGCGCGGGCTCTCCTGGACGAGGTGCCGTTTTTTGTATCCCAGTTGGCGCTGAGTGGCCGGGAGATTGCTGCGAAGTTGGGGAGCGGCGCTGCCGTCGGGCTTTTTCAGCAGGATTTGCTGATAAGAATTCAGTCCGGACAGCTAGTGAATGACCACAATACCCTGCTGGCGGCACTGGCAGCGCGGGTGAGGCGGCTGCAACGCCGCCAGTTTACAGAAAACCCTGACCAGGAATGATTTTGCGAGTTTTTGCGAAGAATACACTTGACTGCGGTCAGTGCATAATATATAATCAAAAACAAGTCAAATAATGCATATGCGATGAACAGGAAGTTGATTGTTTACAAGCTGCAGAGAGCCGGCGGCGGGTGCAAGCCGGTGCAAGGAACAATTGATTCCGCCTGGGAGCGGCTGATGATGAATCTGACGGGTTCCGCCCGGTATAGCGGCAAAAGTTGGCCGGGAAGGCAACATGGGTGGCAACGCGGGAATCGCTCTCGTCCCTGTAAGGGATGAGAGCTTTTTTATATCTGCACGCCGCCGGAGGTTCGCCGGCGAACTGGGTGGCACCGCGGGATATCTATCCTGCCCCAGTACATATACAGGGGCATTTTTTTATTTTGCCGCTAACTGGAAACGGGGATTAAAATCCCGCAGAAGCTAAGTTTATTTTATGAGGTGATAGAATGGAAAACAGTCTGAACAGGGCATACAACTTTAATGCCGGACCGGCAGCCCTGCCCTTGTCCGTTTTGCAAACAGCGCAAGCCGAGTTGCTGGATTTTAACGGTACAGGCATGTCCATTATGGAGCACAGTCACCGTGGCCAAGCCTATGAAACCGTGCATAACCAGGCTATTGAGCTTTTAAAAGAGCTTTTGGCGATACCGGCAGGCTATGACATTCTGTTCCTGCAGGGTGGCGCCAGTCTTCAGTTTGCCATGGTGCCGATGAACTTTTTGCCTGCCGGTAAAAAGGCCGGTTATGTGATGACCGGTGTGTGGTCGGAAAAGGCTTATAAAGAGGCTGAAAAATTGGGTGAGGTATTTGTCGCTGCCTCGGCCAAGGACGGCAATTACCGCCGGATACCGGCCGTTTCGGAACTTAAGTATGATACATCGGCCGCTTACCTGCACATTACCTCCAACAATACCATCTACGGCACCGAGTGGCAGGATTTCCCCGACACTGGCTGTGTGCCGCTGGTGGCCGACATGTCGAGCGATATTCTGTCGCGGCCGCTGGATGTCAGCAAATTTGCGCTTATTTATGCCGGCGCCCAGAAAAACCTTGGTCCGTCCGGTGTAACGGTGGTTATTATCCGCCGGGATTTTTTGGAACAGGCCAACAAAGAATTGCCGACAATGTTAAAGTATGCTACCTTCGCCAAGGAAAATTCCCTGTACAACACACCGCCGACCTTCAGCATCTATATGGTAAAACTGCTGCTGGAATGGATAAAGGCGCAGGGAGGGCTTACCGCCCTGTACAAACGCAATCAGGCTAAGGCGGCGCTGCTTTATGATGCCATTGACGCCAGCCGGGGCTTCTATGTCGGGCATGCGCAGCCGACAGCCCGGTCGCTGATGAATGTAACCTTCCGCCTGGCCAACCCGGAGCTGGAGAAAAAGTTTCTGGAACAGGCCCAACAGGCCGGCTTCGTCGGGCTGAACGGTCACCGCTCGGTCGGCGGCTGCCGGGCGTCAATCTATAACGCCGTTCCCCAGGAAACCTGCCAGGCATTGCGGGCGATGATGCTGGCCTTTCAACAGGAAAATGCGTAGAATAAATTTTATATTGCAGGAGGAAATATGGCTATAACCCGGTTCATCTTAGTTCGGCATGGAGAAACCACCTGGAATAAGGAAGGACGTTACCAGGGACAGATTGACACTCCCCTGACCCCGTTTGGCCGGGAACAGGGCCAATTGGCTGCCAAAGCGCTCAAGGCGGTTCCCATTGATGCATGCTATGCCAGCCCCTTAAGCCGGGCTGTTGATACGGCCATGATGTGTGTGGCCGCTCACGGTTTACCGGTCAATACCGACGCGCGTTTGCTGGAGATTCATCACGGCGAGTGGGAAGGCCTGCTCAGTGATGATGTGGGCAAAACCTACCCGGAACTGCTGGCCCAATGGAAAACCAGCGTAGTGGGAGTGACGATGCCGGGACCCGGCGGGGAGGATATTACCGCTGTCCGTGACCGGTCCATGGCCGCCTTCCGGGAACTGGCCGAGAGACATCAAGGGCAAACGGTGCTGGTAGTTGCTCATGATGCCGTTAATAAGGCCGTGCTGTGCGACATATTGGACATTGATTTATCTCATTTTTGGCAGATCAAACAGGATAATACCTGCATCAATGTCTTTGAATACCAGGATGGCAAGTGGCGTCTGGTGCTCATGAACTCGACGGCCCACCTGGGCTTTTTGTTCAGTGGCATTGAGCAAAAAGGGCTGTAGGCAAGTGTAGTATACAGGCAACTGCAGCCAACCCGGCAAGGTCTAGAGCGATCCATCACTTGCCATGGCGGCACACAAAAGACTCGATTTTATCGGGTCTTTTTTATTTTTGCTGTGATTTTGGCGCGATTCTCAGTCTGCCCCTATGCTCTTATAGGATTATTACCGCAATCTGCAAAAAAATGGTAACAAAAAGAGGTTTTTAACGATAGAAGAATAAATATACTATAGTATAAAAATGATTGCAGACTTATGGAGTTGAGGGGATTAGTTGTATGTTTCAGAATTTGTTGATGAGGTTCTACTTTATAATTATTATTGCTGCGTTATGTCCCTTTCTGGCATTCGGGCTGTATACAGCTCAGCAAGATAAAAAGGTTATGCTTTTGGCCTGGCAGACCAGCCTGCAGGAAGTAACCACTGCAATTGACGCGGGGACAACCAGCGGTCCGCCGCCAACAGGGGAACACAAAGCCAAACCGGCAGAACTGTATCCGGTATACCGGGACGGTGAGCTGATCGGCCATATGGGGGCCAAGACCGATCTTGAAGATATGGAGCTTATTTACTCCAAAACAATCCACCGTTGGCTGGTGAGCGCCGTTGTTGTCTGGGGTGTCCTGTCGGTTGCGTTGGCCTGCATTTATTCACACTTTGCCTGCCGGCTGAACCGGCTGCTGGCGCAGATCGCCAGAGAAGATTATGATACGGCTGCTTTTAAAGAAATACCGCAGCTTTTACCGGTATTGACCACGGTCAAAAATCTGCGGACTAAATATCGGGCAGAAGTTGAACATGTGCAGCAATTGATTGAGGCAAGTCCGCTCACCGATTTATTCAATGTTTGCCCGGTAGCCATTGTGGAGGTAGACAAAAACGGTGTTGTCCGCGCTTACAATGCCGAGTACAGCAAACTCACCCAAGGCTTGCTCAGTACCGGCAGTATCGAGCAAGGGGCAGCCATCAGTGATATTCACCAGGCAATCGGTTTTGACAAGGAGCAGGGAGTTCTCTATCATGCTCTGCAAGGCATTCACGTTAAGCAGAAAATATTCCGGGTGTCCGACCGGGAATGGCTGGCCAATGCCAGCCCCATGCGGGACGGACGTACCGGCGCAGTTGTGGGCGCCATTGCAGCCATCTACGATATTACCGAGTATCAGCAGATGCAGCGCGAAGTCAGCAGGCTGGACCGGCTAAACATTGTCGGCGAAATGGCGGCCAGTGTCGCCCATGAAATCAGGAACCCGATGACGACAGTCAGGGGCTATTTGCAGCATATGGCTTTAAAATCGAGTGATAAAGATAAGTATGATTTGCTCATCGAAGAGTTAGACAGAGCCAATGGACTGATTAACGAATATCTCTCCATTGTCCGCAAAAATACCAAACATAAAACTCCCGGTGATATCAATCAGGTCATCCGGTCACTGCAGCCGCTATTGTATGCCTGTACCGTCAAGCAGGGCATTCTGCTGGAGGCGGAGCTGGATGAGTCCATCCCGGCTATTATCATGGATGCCACCGAGATAAGGCAGTTATTGTTAAATCTTTACCGCAATGCCGAAGATGCGATACTCAGCAAAGGGAAAGTCATCATTAGGACACAATGTCAGCCCAACGGCGTCTGTCTTCAGGTACAGGATACCGGCTGCGGCATACCGGCAACCCATTTGAGCAAAATTATGGAACCGTTTTATACAACCAAAAGTACCGGCACCGGCTTAGGATTGGCCGTCTGCCGCAACATTGCGGAGCAACATAATGCACAGTTGACCATTGCATCGGTGGAAGGGGCCGGTACAACAGTTTCCATACTTTTTTCCTTTTGCCCGGAAAAAGAGTAAAGCGAATAGCAGAAAAAGCAGCCATTTTTTGGCTGCTTTTTCTTAGTAGCATTTTTGCAGGAACAAGACAGGAAACATGTTATGTTTACGACTGTTGCCAGGCAACAGGTCGCCTGCCGGGAGGATAAAAAAACTAATCTATTAGGTGGGAAGGTTGCCCTATTGACGTCGTTCTCAATATGATATATTATTTTTTTGCATTAAATAGTTGTAATATATGGAAAACTATACTATAATATAAAATTTATACCTTGGTGCTATCATAGGCAGAACTGTTATAGGAGGCTCGCCGTCATGGCATTCGGCAAAAATGTAAAGCTCACTCGAACAGAAAAAAATTTTTCATTGCAAGAACTAGCTCGTCATTCCGGGGTGAGTGCTTCTATGCTTTCGAAAATTGAGCGAGGAGAAAAAAATCCTACCATTCGAGTTGCTTCGCAAATTGCGAAGGCATTAAAAGTGCCGATTGGATACCTGCTGGACGAAAGCTTCTGTGCCAGTGTATCAATTGTCAGGAAAGATCAGCGAAAGATAGTATTTGATCCGGTCGCCAACACCAGGAGTTTACTGGTATTCCCTTCTATTACGGGCACGGATGCGATCGAAATATTCTCCATAACCATGCCCCAGGGGGCTTCGACCGGGATGTTGCCGCCGGCAGGCGAGGGGGTAAGAGTATACATAATCGTTGAAAGGGGGACGCTAACCGCTATGATAGATATGCGGGCATATGAGCTGCACGCCGGTGACTGCGTGCTGTTCGACGCCAACGTACCGCACAAAATTTCCAATCCGGGCAGAGAAGAAGCGCAATACTATACCATTTCCGACCGATACGGAATGAAATATTCAATGGTTACCGTTCAGCCGGATGCATAGAAAGTATAAAAAATAGATGGATGATAATTTTGGTAATACAGCAGGGGAAGCAGAAAAAAGCATCGAATATATAGTACTTAATAATGATTACGATATCCGCAGAGGAGATGTTACTATGGATAAAGATAATTGTCAAGAACCGGCCTGCGGCGAAGCCTGTGATTGCGGCTGCGCTGGCTGCGGTACCGGTGCCGGCTACGAGGAAAGCCAGTTCAGTAAAGATATGCAAAGACTCTACGAGGCGGGCCAGACAGCGGACATGCTGGCTGCCTGCACAAGGGAACTGGCAGCTAACCCGGAAAATAGCGATGCCTATTTCTGGCGCGGGGTGACGGCGGCTGTGGCCGGTAATTTCGCCGAGGCGCTGGCTGATTATAACCGGGCCATCGAACTGACTGAGACCCGGGCTACCTATTATTCGCACCGCGGCAGTGCCTATGCTATGCTGGATGACGTTAAAAATGCCGTATTGGATTATTCCAAAGCTATTTTTTACGATGCTAAGGATTGGATTAATTATGCCAACCGGGGTGTGCTCTACCTGAATAACCGCATGTATGAGCACGCCATTGACGATTTAAGTAAGGCGATTGAGCTGGAACCGACGGATATGGGTTCCTACTTAAACCGCGGGGATGCGTTTGCTGCCCGCAATCTGTTTTCGGTAGCCATTGCCGACTATGGCAAGGTTCTTGAGCGGTTTCCGCAAGAAACCACGGCCTTGTTAAAAAGAGGACAGGCCTATTATGAACTGGGAATGAATGACGAGGCCATGGCCGATTACAACCAGGTAATTGAACTGGAACCGGATAATATTCAGGCTATCGCTACCCGGGCCTCGGTTTATCTGGGACAAGGCAAGCCGGCGGAAGCGGTCGCCGATTTCACCCGGGCGATCAGCCTGGAACCGGATGATTCCCGTCCCTACTTTTTCCGGGGCGTGGCCCAGGCCGCCCAAAAAGCCTATGATGAAGCCATTGCGGATTTTACCCGTTCGGTCCAGCTTGATCCAGGCAATGCCCTTGCCTTCCACAATAAAGCCCTGTGTTGTGAAATCCAGCAGCGTCCCGATGAGGCCGTTGCGGCGTACAAGAACTTTTTAGCACTAGCAAATCCTGAATCGCCGGAAGCTAAGCATGCCCATGAACGGCTGGAGGCTTTAGACAAAGGCACCGGTGGCAATCAGTTGCAATAGGGGGACACTTTCATGGAAAAGAGACGTTTAGGCCGTACGGCCTGTTGGTTACACCCATTAGCTCTGGGGCGCTGCCTATGCAGCGGTGTACAATGGAAGAAGCCGGCCAAGTGCTGACGGCCGCTTTAGATGCCGGTATTAATTTTATTGATACGGCCAGGGCCTATACTGACAGTGAAGAAAAAATCGGCCGCTATATTTCCGCCCGCCGCAGTGAATTCTATCTGGCTACCAAAAGCATGGCCAGAACCAAAGCGGCCATGGAACAAGATATCAATACCAGTCTGGCAAACATGAAAACCGACTATATTGACATCTACCAGCTGCACAATGTCAAGAATGAACAGGAATGGGAGACCGTTATGGCGCCGGACGGTGCGCTCGCCGCATTGAAAGAAGCCCGGGCAGCCGGTAAAATCGGCGATATCGGCATAACCAGCCATAATATCGATATGCTGGTGCGGGCTGTTAAAACCGGAGAATTCAGTACGGTGCAGGTCCCGTTTAACTGTGTTGAACAGGGCGCAATGCAGGCGTTATTTCCATTGGCCAGAACAGCCGACGTCGGGATCATTGTTATGAAACCCTTAGGCGGCGGCTTAATTTCGCATGGGGAGCTGGCGCTCCGGTTTGTTTTGCAGCAGGAGGGGACAGTGGCCATTCCCGGCATGGACCGGGTGGAGCATATTGCGGAGAATTTGGCGCCGACCAGGCACTTTCAACCGCTTAATGAGGCCGAACTGGCGCAATTGAAGGCCGAGGCCGAGGCCTTGGGTGCTAACTTTTGCCGTCG
>JAEZQV010000081.1 GCA_023441125.1 Bacillota bacterium | reverse complement strand
CCTCCAGCCCGGCGGCCGCCGCCTGGGTATAAGCGCGGATCAGCCCGCCGGCGCCCAGCTTGATGCCGCCAAAGTAACGGGTTACGACAATAACGGTATTTTTGATGTCGGCCCTGTTGAGAACTTCCAGGATCGGCCTGCCGGCTGTGCCGCCGGGTTCGCCGTCATCATCGGCTTTTTGCTGCTGGCCATGCCGGCCGATTACATAGGCGGAGCAATTATGACTGGCCTCTTTGTGACGTTTTTTAATTTCCGCGATAAAGCTGACAGCCGCCGTTTCGCTTTCAACAGGGCTGACATAGGCGATAAACAACGATTTGTTGATTTCTATTTTGACTTCACTTGGTTGTTTTACAGTCTGGTAGACAGATACCATGACAACACCCCGACGGTTAGTTCCAGATAACTAATCCCATTATAAACCATAACAGGCAGATATTAAAGTTTGGTAAAGGGTTATTTGTTATTCGGCAAATAGCACTTTACCAATATTATTTCCCGGCAAGATAAGCGCTGCCAATGGCGTCGGCAGCCATAATGGCGGCATAAACACTGGCGGTATTCACGCTGAAGGGCTGGTTGTGAACGGTTTCGCCGGCGGCACAGGTAGCTTCGGCTACTTTATAAATTTTAGCCGCTGTTACTTCGGTGACGCCAATTTCTTTTAAGGTGACCGGCAAGCCCACGGATTTACAGAAATTCAGTACCTGGTCGATTTCAGCCGTTGAACGGTTTTCCAGCACTAATTGCACCAGGGTGCCAAAGGCGACTTTCTCACCGTGGTAGGCCTGATGCGTTTCTGCCAGTACGGTAAACCCGTTGTGAACGGCATGGGCGGCAGCCAGGCCGGAACTTTCAAAGCCAAGACCGCTTAACAGGGTATTGGCCTCGACGACCTTTTCCACAGCCTCGGTGGCGACTCCCTGTTCTACTGCCAGTTTGGCCCGCAAACCATATTCCTGCAGAATATCATAACATAATTTGGCCAACGCCAGCGCCGCCGCTGTGGATAAGCCGCCGGGCAGATTGCCGGCAAAGGCTTTTGCGCAGGCATCGGCTTCAAACCAGGTGGCCAGAGCGTCACCCATGCCGGAAACAAACAATCTTGCCGGCGCCTGAGCAATGATGGCGGTATCTACCAGTACCAGGTCGGGATTTTTGGGTAATACCAAGTAGGATTCAAACACGCCGTCCGGGGTATAAATGACAGATAAAGCACTGCAGGGAGCATCGGTAGCCGCTATTGTCGGAACAATAGCCACCGGAATTTTTGCAGAAAAAGCTGCCGCTTTGGCGGCATCCAGCGCCTTGCCGCCGCCAACGCCGACAACAAGGTTGCTGCCGGTTTGTTTTATGTTGGTTACAATCCTGTCAATTTCCTGGCGGGAGCATTCACCGCCAAAATAGTCGAGCGTGAAGGCAATGCCGTGTTCTTTAAAGCTTGCCGCCAATTTGTCGTCAATCGCCTTGAGGCCATGTTTGCCGCCCAGGACCAACGCCTTGCTGCCTAACGCGGCAATGTGCCTGCCAATATCGGCGATCGCGCCAGCGCCTTGTACATAACGACTCGGGGAAATCATAATTTTATTCATCACCAAATCCTCCTTATGCCCTTTGCAGGCTTGTTCTGAATAAAATATTGAATATTTTGCAGTTTTTACCTGCCTAGAAATTTGCTGTCTTAGGGTACATTCTTGCCATAACCGGACAGTCTGAACGGCAAAAATAAAAACTGCCTCGCGACCAGGCGGGTAAGGCAGTTTGAACTGTGACCGGAAGGATTAAAAAATTGCTATTTTTCGTAAAAATCAAGCAGACGGGCCAGGTCAGGCGGCAGCGGCGCACGGACGGCAACCGGCGTTTTCGTTCCCAAATGTTCAAACCGGATTTCCTCGGCATGCAAGGCTTGTCTGGACAATAAGGGGGAGCGGATTCCGTACATGCGGTCGCCGAGTATGGGAAAGCCCAGATGCGCCAGATGAACCCGAATTTGATGGGTGCGACCGGTAGCGAGCGTCAATTCCAGCAGGGTGGCATCGGCAAACGTGCGCAGTGTCCGGTAGTGGGTTACGGCCGGTTCGCCTTTGGCATGGACAGCCCGCCGGTTTGGCAAGCGGGGATGGGGGCCGATGGGGGCCTCAATTGTGCCTGACGCCGGCTCAACCAGTCCCTGAACGAGTGACCAATAGGTGCGCTTGAGTATGCCGGCTTTCAATTGCTGCTCCAGCAGCGACTGGCTGCTCGCATCTTTGGCGAAAATAACACAGCCGGACGTTTCGCGGTCCAGCCTGTGGACAGGGCGGATCGTGGCCAGAATGCCGCGTTCCGCCAGGCAGTGGGCCAAATGATTGGCCAGCGTGCCGCCGGTAGTTTGCCCAGTGGGATGGACAAGCTGGTAAGGCGGCTTATTCAGCACCAGGACATAGTCATCCTCATATAAAAGCTCAATAGGCCCCGGTTCGGGTTCAACTCCGTAGGTGGTATCTTCCAGCACCGGGACACGTACCGTGTCGTTTATTTTAAGCTGCTTTTGCAGGAAAGCAGCTTTGCCGTTTACATAGAGGCCTTTATGGCGTGTAAGCCGCTGGATTTTTCTGCCGGAATAATGGAGGACTTGCTTTAGATAGGCTTCCAGCGTCAGACCGGCATGATCGGCAGAAACTTTGTGGCTTTGGAATAATTTCATGGGCTGCCTTCTTTCATTTACTATGCGATAAGTATATTGGAACGCGTAATGTAAGGCTGCTTTTAAATATAAACGAAAAACCGGAATTTGGCAAATGCTTTGGGGCAAATCCTAACCAGCACTATAAGGCGCCTTAAAATAAACCAATAGTTATGGTATGATAAGAGCATATACTCGGTATAGCAGCAATAAACCGGAAAGGAATAAATACATGTCACTGGCAACACAACTGCTTGACTGGTACTATAAAAACGCCAGAGATTTACCCTGGCGCAGCGATAAGGATGCCTACAAAATTTGGGTGTCGGAGATTATGCTGCAGCAAACACGGGTAGAAGCGGTCAAAGACTATTACCGGCGGTGGATGGAACGGTTTCCGACGCCGGCCATACTGGCCCAGGCCTCCGAGCAGGAGGTACTCTATTACTGGCAGGGGCTGGGTTATTATTCACGGGCCCGCAATTTACTGGCTGGGGTAAGAGAGGTTTGCGCCGCCTATGGCGGCCAGGTGCCGGCTGATGAAGCGGCCATCCGGCGTTTGCCCGGTGTTGGGGAATATACGGCAGGCGCTATTGCCAGTATTGCTTATAATCGGCCGGCTCCCGCCATTGACGGCAATGTTCTTAGAATTTTCAGCAGGCTGTTCTGTCTGAAAGAGGATATCGCCAGGCAGAGTACCAGACGGGAAGTAGCGCGTCTGGTCCGGCAGCATATTTCCAGTCAGTATCCCGGTGACTTCAATCAGGCTCTGATGGATTTGGGCTCTGCTGTCTGTATTCCGCTGCGGCCGCGCTGCCAGTTGTGTCCTCTCACTAATTTATGCCAGGCTTATGAGCAGGAGATTCAGGATACCTTACCGGTCCGGACGCCCAAGCGGCAGCCGCAGCTGGTTGCTCTGGCCGCCGGCCTGGTCAGCCGTAACGGGCAATATCTGGTGCGGCAGCGTCCCGGTACCGGGCTGTTGGCCGGCATGTGGGAATTTCCCGCCGTAGAACTTACAGCTGTCCAGGCTGCTACCGACCAACTTACAGCCGCGCTTTGGCAGGAGTGCCGGCAGCGGGTGCAGGCCGGCCGGCAGCAATTCCACTATATGCATACCTTTAGTCACCGCAAATGGGACATTGACTTTTATGAATGCCAATGGCTGGCGGGTAATGAACTAGCAGGAGAGGTCTGCTGGCTGAGTCCTGCCAGCTTTACCAGCGTGCCATGGGCGGGTCCTCACCGCAAGGTTGCCCAGGCCCTGGCGGAAGCGGAAAAATAAATTCCTGTCCTGTAGTTGAAAAACTAACTCCCGGCCGGACGGCCGGGAGTTTTGGCGCTGGGGTTATTTTCGCAGTGCGCTGTCCGGTGGACTATCACTTGCTGCTTTCTTAGTTTTAACACTCTTTTTAGGACCGCGGCCGGGTTTCTTATCCCCCATACCCGTCACCTCCAGAATTATTTAGGGGGTAGTCTGCCCCGGCGGGAATTTTTTATGCATTTATTCTGCATAAATCATTTTTTTAGTCATGCCGCCATCCACGACAAAGGCCTGGCCGGTAATGAAGGCGGCAGGGGTCCACTCTAGCAGAAAAACACCGTTTGTGCCAGCCGGCAAGGTTACACTTTCGTCAGAATAAAGCAAAACCGCAGAACAAGTCCACGGTTTATTTACAGTCTTATTTTACAAGATTCGACAAGAAAAATACAAATACTAACAAAAAATCCTAAAAAAACTATTTTTGAATAATCAGAATTTAGTATATCATAAATAAATTCGAAATTCAAGGAACATTTACAATTGTCCGGGAGTGAAAAATTAAAAAAAATACCATTAATGAACAAAATTTTCGTTTTTTAAGCAGGATTCTAGATTTTTTAAAAGAATATATGCACAGAACAATTATAAAGTATACACAAATCAAATTTGCGGCAGCTCTTAAATGCAAATGTAGATGCTTGCTTATTTTTTTGTCCAGTCGTTCATTAACGGTCTTAGTCTGTTGAAAAGGCAAGCCGTTAATTCTAATATCAAGAAAAGGAAGGGATCCTCCTATGGCAAAAATGAAAACTATGGATGGCAATGCTGCAGCAGCTCACGTAGCCTATGCGTTTACCGAAGTTGCGGCAATTTACCCGATCACACCGTCATCCAACATGGCAGAGAACGTTGACACTTGGGCTGCAGAAGGTCGTAAGAACATCTTTGGACAGACAGTAAGGGTTGTCGAAATGCAATCCGAAGCCGGTGCCGCCGGTGCCGTACACGGTTCACTGCAAGCCGGTGCTCTCACTACCACATTTACCGCATCCCAAGGTCTGCTTTTAATGATCCCCAATATGTACAAGATCGCTGGGGAACTGTTGCCGGGCGTATTGCATGTCAGCGCCCGTGCCGTAGCTGCCTCCGCCCTGAACATTTTTGGTGACCACCAGGACGTAATGGCCTGTCGTCAGACTGGTTTTGCCTTGCTGGCTGAAAGCAGCGTACAGCAGGTAATGGACTTAGCGGCTGTCGCTCATCTTTCGGCGATTGAAGGCCGAGTACCCTTCTTGAACTTTTTCGATGGATTCCGGAATTCGCATGAAATCCAAAAAATTGAAACCTGGGATTATGCTGATTTAGGCAAGCTCGTCAATCAGGACGCTTTGGCAGCTTTCCGGGCACGGGGGCTCAATCCGAATCACCCTGTCACCAGAGGTACTGCGCAAAATCCGGATATTTATTTCCAAGGACGTGAGGTTGCCAACGAATATTACCAAGCGTTGCCTGAAATCGTTGAAAAGTACATGGAAAAAGTTAAAGAACTTACCGGCCGTGAATACCACCTGTTCGATTATTACGGCGCTCCCGATGCTGACCGCATGATTGTTGCGATGGGCTCCGCCTGTGAGACGATTGAAGAAACCATCGACTACTTAAATGCCAATGGCGAAAAAGTAGGTCTGTTGACTGTTCACCTCTATCGTCCTTTCTCTATTAAGCATTTCCTGAAATATATTCCGAAAACTGTTACCAAGATTGCTGTTCTTGACCGTACCAAAGAACCTGGCAGTGCTGGCGAACCGTTGTATCTTGATGTTAAGAACGCATTCTACCGCACTGCCTGGCAGCCGATTGTTGTCGGCGGCCGTTATGGCTTGGGCTCAAAAGACGTTGTTCCCGGCCAGATTCTTGCTGTGTTTGAAAATCTTAAAGCTGACGAGCCGAAGGACAACTTTACCGTTGGCATTATTGATGATGTCACTAATACTTCCCTGCCGCCTGCTGCTGACATTGATACTACGCCGGCCGGCACCCGCGCCTGCAAATTCTGGGGTCTGGGCTCTGACGGTACTGTAGGCGCCAACAAAATGGCGATCAAAATCATCGGTGACAAAACTGA
Organism: Bacillota bacterium; assembly: GCA_023441125.1. The sequence continues at coordinate 3,233 of JAEZQV010000081.1, read as the reverse complement.
TTTGTATGCCCAAGGCTATTTTGCCTATGACTCGAAAAAATCGGGCGGCATAACGGTTTCTCACCTGCGTTTCGGTAAGAAGCCGATCAAATCGCCTTACCTGATTAACAAAGCCGACTTTATTGCCTGCCATAACCAGTCCTATGTTACCAAATATGATGTTCTGGCCGGATTGAAACCGGGCGGTACCTTCCTGCTCAACTGCATCTGGAATGAAAGTGAACTGGAAGAAAACCTGCCGGCTGCTATTAAGCAATACATCGCCAGCAACAATATTAAATTCTACACCATCAACGCCGTACAGATCGCCCGCGAAATCGGTCTTGGCGGCCGTATCAACATGATCATGCAATCGGCCTTCTTCAAACTGGCTGACATTATTCCTATTGAGGATGCTGTAAAATACCTCAAGGATTCGGTGGTGGACGAATACGGCCTGAAGGGCGAAAAAGTCGTCAACATGAACTTTGCCGCTATTGATCAGGGTATCGGCGCCATGGTTAAAATTAACGTGCCTGACGCCTGGAAAAACGCCCAGGACGCCGCCGTCGCTGCCAAAAAAGTGCCTGAGTTTATTGAAAAAGTTGTTATTCCTATGAACCGTACCGAAGGCGATAAGCTGCCGGTTAGTGTTCTTAAAGAAATGGGGATTACCGACGGCACTTTCCCGATGGGTACCGCCGCTTACGAGAAACGCGGCATTGCCGTAGATGTTCCGGCCTGGGATATTGACAAATGTATCCAATGCAACCAGTGCTCGTTTGTCTGCCCCCATGCCGCCATCAGACCGGTGCTTGTAAACGAAGAAGAAATGAAAAATGCCCCTGCCGGCTTTACCGCCAAAAAAGCTACCGGCGCTGAAGGGCTGCAATTCCGCATTGCCGTATCGCCGCTGGACTGCACAGGCTGCGGCAACTGCGTCCAAGTATGCCCGGCTAAAGAAAAAGCTATTACCATGCAGCCGATCGGCACCCAAATGGCACAAGCCGAGCTGTGGGATTATGCCATGACGCTTAGCAAGAAGCCTAATCCTGTCAAGAAGGAAACTGTTAAGGGCAGCCAGTTCGAGACGCCGTACCTTGAATTCTCCGGCGCCTGCGCAGGTTGTCTGGAAACCGCCTATGCCAAACTGGTAACCCAGTTGTTTGGTGACCGCATGATGATTGCCAACGCAACCGGCTGTTCCTCCATCTGGGGTGCTTCCGCGCCGGCAACGCCGTACTGCACCGACAAATGCGGCCATGGTCCGGCTTGGGCCAACTCCCTGTTCGAAGACAACGCCGAATTCGGTTATGGCATGCAAGTGGGCGTGAAACAGATTCGCGACCGTCTGGCGGCCAAAGTTGCCGAGGCGCTGGCTACGGCCACCGGTGATGTAAAAGCAGCTCTCGAAGAATGGCTGGCCAAGAAGGACATTGGCGCCGGTTCCCGTGAACGGGCTGACCAACTGGCTGCCGCTCTGGAAGCTGCCAAAGGCAATGCGCTGCTTGACGAAATCTACAGCTATAAAGATTTCTTCCTGAAACGGTCACAATGGATATTTGGCGGCGACGGCTGGGCCTACGATATTGGTTACGGCGGTCTGGACCATGTCCTGGCTTCCGGCGAAGATGTTAACATATTTGTCTTCGATACGGAAGTTTACTCCAATACCGGCGGTCAGTCCTCCAAATCCACGCCGACGGCTGCGATTGCGCAATTTGCCGCCAGCGGTAAGCAAACCAAGAAAAAAGACCTTGGCATGATGGCCATGAGCTATGGCTATGTTTATGTAGCTCAGGTCTGCATGGGTTCCGATAAGAACCAAACCCTGAAAGCCATTGCCGAAGCGGAAGCCTATCCGGGACCGTCCCTCATTATCGCTTACTCGCCTTGCATCAATCATGGCCTGAAATTAGGTATGGGCAACAGCCAGCTGGAATGCAAACGCGCTGTGGAAGCCGGCTATTGGTCCATGTATCGCTACAATCCGGCCCTCAAGGAGCTTGGCAAGAATCCGTTCAGCCTTGATTCCAAAGAGCCTACCGCTGATTTCAAAGAATTCCTCATGGGCGAAGTGCGTTATTCCTCACTGAAGAAACTCTTCCCGGATCAAGCGGACGCCCTGTTTGATAAAACTGCTAAAGACGCTGCTGAAAGACGCGATTCGTACAAGCGCTTGGCAAAAATGTATGATGAAGCTGTGGCCGAAGCGGCTGCGGCTAAAGAATAAGCACAACCACTCACATTTAAAAACAAAAGCGCTATTTGCCTTTGGCAAATAGCGCTTTTGTTTTTATGTACCGGCGTTTCCCGGCTCACTTTGCATAGGTTATGTCGGCGATAACAACTTGCGTGGCTTTGTCTGTGCTATTGCTCAAGGTTACCGCCGGTTTTTGGCAGCCGCTTTCGCCGGTGACCAGGAGCAGGTCGCCGGCCAGTATGTCGTAACTATCCTGCTTGCCGATGGTAAGGTGTAGTTGATTATCAACACAATAAAAGGCCGTAGTCGTGACGGCAGGAGTAACTTGCATTATCCGTTCGGCCTGGGACGGGACGGCGAAGGCCTGCAACTGCCCCGCACAGCCGGCGGCCAGCATTAAGTTAAAATCCCGGACTTTGCCAAAACTTCTGGAGGTCCAGTCACCGCGGAATCTGTCCTGGTCAAAGGGCTGCAGGCAGGCCGTGTGGTGCCCGGTATGCTCCAACTTCATTTCACCGGTCAGCACCATAATGATCCGTTCTATCCCCGGCAGGGAGGTAAACAGGGATTCTTCCTGGTCGACGGTGGCAGAGCTGAGCCGCCACTTGAAATTCCGCTCCCCATAGGCAGCGTGCGGCGGGTAAATGGCAATTTGCGTGGTCGTTCCACCCGACCAGGTACTGGTATTCTGTTCATGACGGCGTATTATTTCTACAGTATAAGACATGGTTTCCTCCTCACATAAAATACAGTTACAAATTCATTATACTCAGGCTGCCATGATTTAGCTATGAATAATTCGTTGAAACTACAGGAATTGCCACGCTGGCTGTCGAAAAAAGCCTAGGAACAAAAGCAGATGTTCAGCTGATAAAGGATGAAAACGATGAACGAGTTATACGCTATTTTACTGGGAAATCCTGAGATTTACTGGAACGGTAAGCGGCTGTTTTTCCCTTTTGCCAAAACGGAAGCCTTACTGTATTACTTACTGGTGAAAAGAAATTGTTCGAAAGAAGAACTGGCCGCCTTGCTCTGGCCGGAGAAGGCG
>JAEZQV010000040.1 GCA_023441125.1 Bacillota bacterium | reverse complement strand
CCGTTTTGCGGCTTTGTGTCAGATACTTAAGCTTGTCGCAGATTGGGTTTTATTCTTTATAAAGCTTCGCTTTATAAAATCAGGAGCGATCTTACATAAGCGAAGCGATAATAGCATGGTTGCGGGGACAGGACTTGAACCTGTGACCTTCGGGTTATGAGCCCGACGAGCTACCAACTGCTCCACCCCGCGATATGTTTTTTGGCCACGAAATTGATTATATAGTACTGGTTGTACTCTGTCAACGTATTTTTAAATAAAACCGGAGCTGGCTAAATGAACAGCGCGCTAGCGCGTTGACTACTGTTAATTAATGGTGTATATTAAATTGTTGTATTGTATACGTTAGATAATATTAGTCACCAATAAATTTATTGTGATAATAATCCGGATTGATAGCGCAGGGTACCACGGCATGAAATCTGAGCCACTCCTTGCCGGCTGCATGTTTGCTTAGCAGATAGCCTTTTGCCGGAAAATCACGGTCATCCACAGTATATAATTGTTGGTCCAGCATGGCGTCATCCAGATCATCGCGGGAAAACCGTTCGCTGTAAAAATACTGGTCCACTGATTTTAACTGACCGTCATTATTATAGAAGGCCCCAAAATATACTGCGCCACAATCGATAGTAAATTCGTAGACACCATCCTCAGAGAGCGTCTGCCCGTCCAGGCAAATTCTTTTGACCGGCAGCTGGTTCATATGTATACTCATAAGTGTCCCTCCATTAGTAGTCTCGATTAGATTATTCCCGTAAACAAAACTGTTATGCTGTAAAATTAACAGAATTAACGTTAGGAGGCAGTAATGTCAAATCTCACCCCCGAAATCAATAAACGCCGTACCTTTGCTATTATATCCCATCCGGATGCCGGTAAAACAACCTTAACGGAAAAATTACTTCTTTATGGTGGCGCAATTCGCCTGGCAGGATCTGTTAAGGCCAGAAAAGCGCAAAAGCACGCCGTGTCAGACTGGATGGAAATTGAAAAGCAGCGTGGTATTTCGGTGACCTCCAGTGTATTGCAATTTGATTATGACGGGTATCGCGTCAACATATTAGATACGCCCGGCCACCAGGACTTCAGTGAAGATACATATCGTACGCTGATGGCTGCCGACAGTGCGGTCATGCTTATTGACGTGGCCAAAGGCGTGGAGGAGCAAACCAAAAAACTCTTTCAGGTATGTAAGCAGCGGGGTATACCGGTATTTACCTTTGTTAATAAATTGGACCGTTATGGACGCAATCCCTTTGAACTCATGGAAGAGATTGAAAAGGTTCTGGGTATCCGGGCTTATCCAATGAACTGGCCAATCGGCATTGACGGCAATTACAGCGGGATCTATATCCGCAAACAGGCTCAGATCGAATTGTTCGAAAAGAGCGGTGTTCATGGCCAGTGGGTACTGCCGTCGACGCAGGGCAGTGTGGATGATCCAGCCTTTAAAGAATTTCTTGGCGCTGAAGTTCATCAGGCTTTATGTGATGATATTGCTCTCTTGGATATGGCCGGTGAAGAATTTTCTCTGGATAAGGTGTCCAGGGGGGAACTGACACCCATGTTTTTTGGCAGCGCCATGACCAATTTCGGCGTGCGCTTATTTTTGGAAGATTTCCTGGAACTGGCACCCGAGCCCATGCCCAGAATATCCTCGGAAGGCATGATTCAGCCCGCAGACGATTTGTTTTCCGCTTTTATCTTTAAGATTCAAGCCAACATGAATCCGGCCCACCGGGACCGTCTGGCTTTTATGCGCATATGCTCCGGCAAGTTTGAGCGGGGTATGACGGTATATCATGCCCAGTCGGGCAAACCGATCAAGCTGGCTCAGCCGCAACAGTTTTTGGCGCAGGAACGGACTATTATCGAGGAAGCCTACCCGGGAGATATTGTCGGTCTGTTTGACCCCGGTATTTTCGGCATTGGCGATACCTTATGCCAGGAAGGAACCAATTTCACCTTCCAGGATTTCCCGGTTTTTCCGCCGGAGCAATTTGCCCGGGTGCAAGCCAAAGACACCATGAAACGCAAGCAGTTTGTTAAAGGTATGACGCAATTGACCCAGGAAGGTGCGGTTCAGGTATTTCGCCAGCCGGACTATGCGGTGGAATCATTTATTATCGGCGTGGTCGGCTCCCTGCAGTTTGAAGTTTTGGAATACCGCCTAAAGCACGAATATGGCGTGGATATCTTAATGAATAAGCTGCCTTTCTCGGTAGCCAGGTGGCTTAATGGTGAGAATCTCGACGTAAAGTCCCTGAAGAATATGGACAACGGTCTCATGGTACAGGATACAAAAGACAGGCCGGTTGCCTTAATCAGCAACGAATGGCAGCTTAGGTGGGTTATGGAGCGAAATCCCGAAGTGGAATTTCTCGTCGTGCCTGAAGATGCACGGCAGGTGTAAGAGGTGGCGGCATGTACAGCTTTCCTTTAGAACCCCAGGAGGTAATAGTAAAAAAGTGCCTGGCCAGTTATAGCTGCGGGGGCGATGTTTTAAACGGCGCGCTCTACCTGACGGACTACCGGCTGGTATTTGTCGGCTATGCGCTAAGTATTAGCAATAAGTACATGGATGAAGTGCCGCTGGCCCATATTAAAGAGGTAGTACCGGAAAAAACTTTTTTTATTATTCCTAATGTAGTAAAGGTAATTACGATAAAAGATAAAGTAATTAAATTTGTGGTCAAAGGCCGTAATGAATGGCTTGACGCGATTAACAAGCAGTCGCTGCTGGTCAATTAAATAGTTAAACCACCCCGCTGTCCTCATTGTATGCAAATACGCTCTGAAACATATACTATATGAGAAGGGAGTGAGGGTGGTGAAATTACTTTCGATCGGCCTGAACGGAACAACCGGGAATATCAGGGAAAAGTTGGAAAACGACTGTAAAACGCTGACCCAAGAAGGCTTCCGTGTAGTCATAGAAGAGCTGAATAAAGGCGGCTATACTTTTCTTGGTTTAAATATTAGTGACGGTGAATTATCTTTCCGCAATTTTGAACGGATAAAGAATGTATTAAAAAACAGCGTATCGCAGATCCTTGCCGATTGGATTATCAACAACGAAGAGCACCGGCTTATTAACAAGATAGTTACCCACAATTACTTTTATTTCAATCATGATGAGCAAGCCACTGTGGAGTCAAATGCTTTAAAAGCCCTTGGCGCCAGTCCGGCAGTGCGGTATCGGCTTATTCTGTCCCGGATTTTAGACTATCTGGATAATCACCACGAGCTGGTGCTGGAGGGTTTTTTAAACTTTCGGCTGAAAGATTACCGTCTACAGCTGTCGCAGGCAATTGATAAAGTAGTCGACGATTTTATGATGGAACTGGAGTATAAAGAATTTATCCGGGTGTTGCGCTATTTTGTCGACGCCCAAGAGCCGCGGCTGGAAGAAGCCCATGTTGTTATCGGCGCCGGCAGCTTGTACAAAATCTATGACTCGCACGGTAAAGTAATCAACAATCAGTATCTGGAGAATAACCTGTTGCAGAATCATTCTGCCGGCGAACCCGATATTCTTAACTATGAGGACTTATTAATCAGTGCCCTTATTACCATTGCCCCGCGTAATATCATGGTGCACAGCACCAACCGTTCCCGTGACAAGGAAATTTTGGAAACCATTAAATGTGTATTTGAAAATCGGGTTGTAGTGTGTGAGGGCTGCGAGCTATGCATAACTGCCGGTAAATCGAATCATACCGAGCTATAAGCTTGACAATTCTGGTAAAGTTGTATATAATTTTTGGTAATCCAAATAATAAGCTTAATAGTAATGCCGAGGAAACGATAGTGTCTTGTAAGGCGTTTCAGAGATAAGATGCCGGAGGCTGTAAGCATCTTTACGCAAACCAAGCATGATTACCACCTCGAAACTGCCTGGCTGAATATAGTAAGCTTGGCCGGGATATTTCCCGTTATCAAAGACTGAGATGGCATTTTTGCCAAACAGGGTGGAACCACGGGTATAAACTCTCGTCCCTACAGGGAATGGGAGTTTTTTTATTTTGTTAAGGAGGCTGCCAGAATATGAGTAAAATTAAGATGACGTTAAAAGACGGCGCAGTACGCGAATTTGACCAAGGCATAACCCTGGGGCAGGCCGCAGAATCCATTAGCCGCAACTTGGCTAAAGCCGCGCTTATCGCCAAAGTAGACAGCCAGGTAACCGATTTGTCCGGTAGACTGGAAAAAGACGCCGCCGTTGAATTTTTGACCTTTGAAGATAGTGAGGGTAAAGATGCACTGCGTCATACATCCTCGCATATTTTAGCCCAGGCGGTAAAACGCCTGTATGGTGATGTCAAATTAGGCATTGGGCCGGCTATTGCCAATGGCTTTTATTATGACTTTGACACCACGCACACCTTTACCCCGGAAGATTTAGTGAAAATTCAGGCTGAAATGGAAAAAATCGTTAAGGAGAATCTGCCGTTAGAGCGCATGGCAGTCAGTCGGGAAGAAGCTCTCCGGTTATTTGGCGAACAAGGTGAGATTTACAAACAGGAACTGATTCGTGATTTACCGGAAGATGTACAAATATCTATCTATAAGCAAGGGGAATTTATCGATTTGTGCGCCGGTCCGCACGTGCAGTCCACCGGCCGGGTAAAAGCTATAAAACTGCAGAATATTGCCGGCGCTTACTGGCGCGGCGATGAAAAGAGAAAGATGCTGCAGCGGATTTATGGCACTTCCTTCGAGAAGAAGGCTGATTTGGATGCTTATATCACCATGATGGAGGAAGCGGCTAAACGGGACCATCGCAAACTGGGCCGCGAACTTGATCTCTTCAGTATTCAGGAAGAAGGACCGGGCTTCCCGTTCTTTCATCCCAAAGGCATGGTTATCCGTAATGAACTGGAGGCTTTCTGGCGCAAACTGCATGTGAAGTACGGCTATCAGGAAATCAAAACCCCAATTATATTGCATCAAAAGCTCTGGCAGCAATCCGGACACTGGGATCATTACCGCCAAAACATGTATTTCACCAAGATCGATGATGAAGGCTATGCGGTAAAACCGATGAACTGTCCTGGCGGTATTTTAGTGTATCGGACTCAGCATCACAGTTATCGTGATTTCCCGCTCCGCACCTGCGAGCTGGGCCTTGTTCACCGGCACGAAATTTCCGGGGCATTGCACGGCTTGATGCGGGTACGCAGCTTTACCCAGGATGATTCCCATATCTTCATGCTGCCGTCGCAAATAAAAGGGGAGATCAAGAAAGTCATTGAGCTCTTTAATACGGTATACAGCGTCTTTGGTTTATCATATCATGCCGAGCTGAGCACTAAACCGGAAAAAGCCATGGGGTCCGACGAAGTCTGGGAAACAGCCACGACAGCCCTTAAAGAGGCTCTGGAAGAACTGAACATGCCATTTAAGATTAATCCGGGCGACGGCGCTTTCTACGGCCCCAAAATCGACTTCCATCTTAAAGATTCAATCGGCCGGACCTGGCAATGCGGCACGATTCAGCTGGATATGCTGATGCCGGAGAAATTTGATCTAACCTATATTGGGGAGGACGGCCAAAAACACCGCCCGGTAATGATTCACAGGGTAGCGTACGGCAGCATTGAACGCTTTATCGGAATCTTAATTGAACACTTTGCCGGTGCTTTCCCGATGTGGCTGGCCCCTGTCCAGGCGAAAATCCTGCCGATTAGCGAGCGTCATGCCGAATATGCCCAGACGATTGCCCAAAGCATGCGGGATAAAGACATCCGGGTCGAAGTCGATGACCGCAATGAAAAAATCGGCTATAAAATTCGTGAAGGCCAGCTGGAAAAAGTACCCTACATGCTGGTTGTGGGTGACAAAGAAGCTGAAACCCGCACAGTGGCTGTTCGTAAACGCGGTCAGGGCGACATTGGCGCCATGGGTGTTGACGACTTTATTACCACCGCGCTTGGGGAAATTGCCGCCAAAAGTTGAGCCTATGAGCAATCTGCAGGGGCAAAACCCGCCTGCAGACCAGTTTAGACGGAATACTAGAAAAAATAGCTTGACTTTCCAGTATAATCAGTGCTAATATAATTGAGTAAATAAAATTTGTTTAAGTAGAAGCCATCCGCTTCTCACCTTACAACGCCGGAGTGCAGTTAGTAAGGTTAATACGACAATCTATTAGATTGTGCTATTGCGCGGGTGGTATATGCCATCCGCTTTTTATTTTACCAAATAACTCAGGAGGTGAACGGCAATTAGCAAAGACACTTTAAAGATTAATGAGGAAATTCGGGCCAAAGAAGTTCGATTAGTCAGCAGCACCAACGAGCAGTTGGGCATCATGGCGCTGAGAGATGCATTGCGTTTAGCAGGAGAACAAAATCTTGATCTGGTGGAAGTAGCACCAACGGCTAAACCGCCTGTCTGCCGGATTATGGATTTTGGCAAGTTCCGGTATGAGCAGCAAAAGCGTGACAAAGAAGTCAAGAAAAAACAAAAGGTCATTACTCTCAAGGAAGTTAAAATCCGGCCAAACATCGAAGACCACGATTTTAACGTCAAGTTCAAAAACGCCCAGCGTTTTCTTGAGGACGGCGACAAGGTCAAAGTAACAATTATGTTCAGGGGGCGTGAGCTTTCCCATCCGGAACTTGGCAAACAGGTTTTGGTGAGAATGGCTAGCTTGCTGAAAGATATGGCGACTGTCGAACGGGAACCTAAGCTCGAAGGTAAAAATATGATTATGATTGTAGCGCCTAAGCCTAATACTACGCAATCCAGCTCATAAATAGAAAGGGGATACCAATTATGCCAAAAATCAAAACCCGCAGAAGTGCTGCGAAACGTTTCAGAGTAACAGGCAGCGGCGAATTCAAACGCGCCAAAGCTTTCAAAAGCCACATTCTGGAGAAAAAATCTCCGGCCCGTAAACGTAATCTGCGTAAAGCGGCTATGGTCAGCAAGTCCGATCATGACCGCGTAGTAAAAATGCTTCCTTACGCCTAAAAAATATAACCAATTTATAAGTACATCAGGAGGTATGTGACATGCCAAGAGATAAAAAAGGTGTTACTGCACATAGACGTCATAAAAAAATACTTAAATTAGCCAAAGGATATCGCGGTTCCAAGAGCAAGCTGTTCAAAAAAGCCAACGAAACGGTAATGAAAGCGCTGTACTATGCGCGGCGCGACCGTCGCGCCAAGAAAGGCGATTTCCGCAAGCTGTGGATCACCCGGATCAATGCAGCTGCCCGGATTAACGGTATCTCCTACAGCCAGTTGATTAACGGCCTCAAAAAGGCCGGGGTAGAAGTAAACCGTAAAATGCTGGCCGATCTGGCGGTTAATGATATGTCCGCATTTGGTAAACTGGTAAGCACGGCTAAAGAACAATTATAAACAAAAAATATCTCCCGGAAAATTTTCCAGGAGATATTTTTTTTATCCAGGATAGAAAGTATAACTTTCGCCTGGATAAGGGCAACATCGGCTTACGCTTTCGCCAAAGGCCCGGCAGAAGCCGTGTTTTCTTTATGTATAAATTTTATAAATAAGGGAATAACTAGTAAGCAAATCCAGCCTGTCGTGCAAAGGCTGAAAAATTTGATTTTTTAAAATTTTGATGTAATTAGCAGGTTTTTTTTTGAGTCACGGCGAATAAGATATATAACAAAATTTAACTAAAAATTAATATTGGCTTAACAAACAAAAAAGGAGGAGTTACCTTGGCCTTAGTAACAATGAAAGAATTGCTTCAGGATGCAAAAAGGCGGAAATATGCTGTTGGCGGTTTTAATGTATTTAACTTTGAGACCTTAGGTGCTGTTGTTGAGGTGGCAGAAGAACTCAAAACTCCCCTGGTGCTTGGCATTCCCGAGCGTTTGTTTAAATTTGTTGATGTTGATACCCTTAGCGCGGCAATGAACAAAGCTGCCCAGAGATCATCTGTGCCTGTTGCGCTCCATCTTGATCACGGTTACACGTATGAAGGGGTGATGAAAGCAATTCGGTGGGGATTCACTTCGGTTATGTTTGATGGTTCTGCCTTGTCTTTTGACGACAATTTAAAACGGACGAAAGAAATCACACGCATAGCCCATTCTCTCGGTGTTTCAGTCGAGGGTGAATTGGGCTATGTTGGTTGTTATGACAATAATAAGGATATAAACGAAGAAAATTTAGTCAAACCGGAAATCGCCCACAGTTTTGTTGACAAAACCAAAGTAGATGCGTTGGCCGTAGCCGTCGGCACATGCCACGGAATTTACCGGGGTGGACCGAAACTTAATTTTTCCCGGCTGTCTGAACTGAATAATACCATTGATGTTCCGCTGGTTATGCATGGTGGTTCAAAACTTACCAAAGAGGATTACCAAAGTTCCATAAAATCCGGGATCACTAAAATTAATATAGCAACAGATATGTCTATGGCTGCCGCTGAAACCATAAAAACCGAACTTGCCAAAAATCAGTCGGCCAACTACATTCACCTCATGTCAATGGTCAAAAAAGGCGTCAAAGATTCAGTCCGCCGGTATATGTTATCGTTTGACTGCATCTCCAAAGCGATATAGCTATTGCAAACAAAGGCTAATACCCCCGCGCCGCAGAGCGATGGGGGTATTAGCTTATGCCATTGTATTAGGCTTCACCGCCATTTTGCTTAATTATATTGACTGCCTCCGCAACGCGTGACGCAGGAACGAAGGCGGTAAGGGAAAAGGCATGGCTGCCGGCCAGGCCATAACCCCGGGAACTCATCCCGCTGACGGCAGGATCGGCTCCCATAAGCACCCGTTCGGCTGCGTTGGTTTCCCGGGATGTATCCATGGAAAACACGGTAAGTCCGGTCAGTGTGCCGGCCAGATTGGCAGTAGCATCATTCCGGTTCGGGTCATAACTTACCCCGTACCAGCTGGTACGTTTTATATAAGTATCCGTTAATCCGGCTGCGGCCAGTGTTTCGGCTGCAGCCTGCGCTTTGGTGCTTGAGGGAAAATAGGAGATAATTGTCTGTTCCTTCTCTTGCATAAACCCGCCTCCGATTCTTATGATACGTTCTTAGCCACTAATCTTTCATTGCTGGCGGTTCGGGGTTATTTTCGCTGTATACGGATAATTCATCTTGCAGCTTATCGTGAAGCTTGCTGGCTGTGACGGGCTGTGTATTGTCGGCATTTGCTGCCCCGGCAACCTCGGTGTTTAAAATATGTCGCAGGGTAGCATCGGGATCATTTATTGAATTCAATGTATCACCCCCTGTAAATAGTTTATCCAGAATCTTGTTTAGTTTTCTTATTTTGGGTATAATTTTCAAGTATACTTATTTTAGAGGTGGAAGATCTTGGAGGATAGAATCGCCAACCTGCTTGATATTAGTCAGTGGAAGCTTACTCCGTATCAAATTCTGGTGCTGGGTTTTGCCGGCTTAATAGTAGGCGGAGCGCTTTTGCTAATGACGCCTATGGCATCGGCAACCGGTCAGCAATTAAGTTTCCTGGATGCTTTGTTTACCGCCACATCGGCGGTATGTGTAACTGGCTTGGTGGTCGTTGATACCGGTACCTATTTTTCGGTGTTCGGTCAGTTGGTGATAATCAGTCTGATTCAGGCCGGCGGCCTGGGAATTATGGCGATGGCTACATTAATGGCCATCTTAATAGGCAAAAGGATTAATTTCCGGGAACGGTTGGTTATGCAGGAAGCGTTAAACCATTTGACGGTTGCGGGCGTTGTCCGGCTGACGCAACAGCTTATCAAAACAACTTTGCTGATCGAGTTTATTGGCGGCACAATCCTGGCCATCCATTGGTATGCGGCTTTAGGGCTGCAAGGCGTTTATTTTGGCTATTGGCATGCTGTTTCATTATTCTGCAACGCCGGTTTTGACTTGTTTGGCAGTATAACCGGTGAGTTTTCCAGTGCAACCGGTTATGTTGACGATCTCCTTGTTAACCTTGTTTTTTCGCTGCTAATTATTCTGGGGGGAATAGGGTTTACGGTGATGGCTGATATCTGGACAAACCGGCGCTTTGGCAAATTATCGCTGCATACTAAAGTGGTGCTTGTAACCACGCTTGTGCTCACCATTTTGGGCACCGTTGTCATCTTCTTACTGGAATATAACAATGTCAACACACTGGCTGACCTATCCTGGAAAGGCAAACTTTTGGCCAGCTATTTTCAATCGGTAACAACGCGCTCGGCGGGCTGGGATACTGTCAATATCGGCCAATTGACTGACGCCACGCTGTTTTTTATGGTTCTGCTAATGTTTATTGGCGCATCACCGACCTCAACAGGCGGCGGGATTAAAACCTCAACAGCCGCGGTTTTAGCCGCTGCCATCTGGGCACTCATCCGCGGGCGGAACGATGCGGAGCTATTTGAGCGGCGCATTCCTTACGCCATTATTTATAAGGCTTTTTCCCTGATGTTAATTTCAGCCGTCCTGGTCATTTTTGTCACCATGATGCTGAGTATCAGTGAAAACCAACCGTTTCTCAAATTATTATTCGAAACGGCATCCGCCTTTGGCACAGTCGGATTATCAACCGGCATCACCGCAACACTTACCAGTACGGGTAAGCTGTGGCTGATCTTTACCATGTTTGCCGGCCGGGTCGGCCCGGTAACGCTGGCCTTAGCTTTAGCGTTGAAACACCGTAAGGGAAATATACAGTATCCTGAAGGTAAAATGATCATAGGTTAAGAGGAGAGCGGCTCATGAAAAACAAACATAAACAGTTTGCTGTTATCGGGTTAGGACGGTTCGGCACCAGCGTAGCCAGTGCCTTATACAAGCTTGGCTATGAAGTGCTGGCCATTGACGCCGATGAAGAGCGCGTACAAAAATTCAGTGAGGAAGTAACGCATGTTGTACAGGCGGACACAACCGACGAAAACTCGCTGAAGGCCTTAGGCATCCGCAATTTTGACGTCGTGGTTGTGGCCATTGGCGAGGATATTCAGGCCAATGTTTTGACAACACTGCTGTTAAAGGACCTCGGTGTCAAACATATTGTAGCCAAAGCCCGCAATGAACTGCATGGCAAAATGCTCACCAAAATCGGTGCTGACCGGGTTGTTTACCCGGAACGGGATATGGGGCAGCGCGTCGCCCACAATCTGGTATCAACCAATGTGCTGGAGTATATCGAACTCTCGCCGGACTTAAGTATTGTCGAAATCACGGCCCCCGGGTCTTTGGTCGGCCAAACGCTGGCCGAAGCAAATTTGCGGGTAAGGTACGAAGTGAATGTCGTGGCTATTAAACGGGATGAAGGGCTCATTGTTCCACCACAGCCAAATGAAAAGATCAAAGCCGGCGACGCTTTGATTTTTGTCGGGCAAACCAGAGGCATTCAAAAGCTGGAGGAACTGGAATGACCGAGTTCATCACCAGCCCGGCCAATAAACTGATTAAAGAAGTCGCTTCGCTTAGTCATAAGAAATACCGGGATACGCTGGGGAAGTTTCTGGCCGAAGGGGTGCGTCTCGTCGAGGAATGCGAAAAATCAGGCTGGCCTGTAGAATATTGCCTGTACACCGAGGCAGCCGCCACCCGGGAACGCACATCACAACTGATAAAAAAACTGGCAGCCGCCGGTTGCCAGCTGGTAGTTGTGCCCGAAACCCTTTACAATAAAATTTCCGATACCGAACAACCGCAGGGAATTATGGCTGTCCTAAAAAAACGGCAGTCAAAGGTTGACTGTATGGTCACAGGCAATCAAGTGCCGTTGCTGGTGGTTCTGGACGGTGTCCAGGACCCAGGCAATGCCGGTGCTATTATCCGGACAGCGGATGCCGCCGGCTGCACCGGTGTAATTGCCTTGAAAGGCTCTGTCGACCTGTATGCCGGTAAAACCGTGCGGGCTACTATGGGTTCGCTTTTTCATATACCGCTGGCCGAAGGGGTAACCCTGGCGGAATTAATTGCGGCGCTTGCGCAAGGCGGCGTGAGCCTGCTGGCGACAAGCCTGCATAATTCAGTTGTCTACTATCAGGCCCATCTCAATCGTCCGGTAGCAGTAGTTTTAGGTAACGAAGGGCAGGGGGTCAGCACGGAACTCTTGGCAGCCGCCGATGCCTGCCTTACCATTCCGCTTGTCGGCCAGGCCGAATCACTCAACGTAGCCGTGGCGGCCGGTGTCGTCTTGTACGAAGCGGTAAGGCAGCGGGCAACCTTGTAATTTGCAACATGCTGTGATATAATACGTTTAGCAATGACGGAAATTGCCAGTACAGGCAGAGAGGGTGTGGTCTTACATGGTGACCGCCGAATTCTTCTGGAGAATGTTTGAAGCTACCGGTTCCATTGCTGCGTATTTGTGGTATAAACGACTGATGATGCAATAATTCAATATGCGTTTAATTGCAGTGCAATGACGAAGAGAGTATGTCAGTCCGGTTTCTACAGGGAGGATGCTGCCTTAGATTGAGAGTGGCTCCGAAACAGCTGACAGAAGTTCACTTCCGAGTACCTGGGCTGAAAAGAGATACCTTGCGTAGGCCTGGCGCTTTTCCGCGTTACGGGAACTTGAGTAAATGTTAGGGTGGTACCGCGAAGTTGAGACTTTCGCCCCTTGGGGCGAAAGTCTTTTATATTTTAATTTGTAGGAGGCAGGTATGGAACAAGAGCTTAATTCATTAAGGGAGACAGCTCTCAAAGAGCTGGCGGCTGTTACCGCTAAAGAATCGCTTAATGATCTGAAAGTCAAGTATTTGGGCAAAAAAGGGCTGTTAACCGGCATGTTGCGCGGACTGGGTGGACTAAGCCCGGAAGAGCGGCCGCGGATCGGTCAGGTTGTAAACGAAATCCGCAACGAACTCGAAACGATTATTACCGATAAACTGGAGGTTATGAAGCAAGCGGAACTGGCCCGGAAACTGGCGTCAGAAACCATTGATGTCACCATGCCGGGACGGCGTGTCGGGCTAGGCCACCTGCATCCTCTGACCTCGACTTTAAACCGCATCAAAGATACCTTCATGCGTATGGGTTTTGAAATAGCCGAAGGCCCGGAAGTGGAAAAGGATTATTATAACTTTGAAGCCTTGAATTTGCCGCAGGATCATCCGGCCCGTGACATGCAGGATTCTTTTTATATTACCAAGGAGTTTCTGCTCAGGACACATACCTCGCCGGTACAAGTACGGACCATGCAGGCGGCGGAGCCTAATCAGCCTATCCGTATTATTGCGCCCGGAAAGGTGTATCGCCGGGATTATGATGCCACTCATTCACCCATGTTCCAACAGGTCGAAGGCCTGGTCATTGATCAGGGAATCAGCTTTGCCGACTTGAAAGGCACCTTGGAGCTATTTTCCAAAGAAATTTTCGGCAATCGGGTTAAAGTAAGATTCAGGCCCAGTTTTTTCCCGTTTACTGAACCCAGCGCGGAAGTGGATATTTCCTGTGTAATGTGCGACGGCAAAGGC
>JAEZQV010000030.1 GCA_023441125.1 Bacillota bacterium | reverse complement strand
TAATGGGGCCGCCGCCGTCCATAAACCGGGTAGTCATCGGCATGTTAACAAGCGGCTGGACGATCAGAATACCAAGCGCCAGTGCGATTACTGTACCAATCTTCATATAAGAACTTAAATAATCACGCGGCGCCAGGAGCAGCCAGACCGGCAGCACGGCAGCGCAAAAACCGTACAGCGGCAGCGCAATCGACAATTGCTGCTTGGTAAGGTCGAAAATACTGGCCAGGCCGGCCCAGGGTTGCCCCGGACTGAGCCAGTGGCCGGTAAAGACTGCGGCCAGTACCAGGAGAAAGCCGGCTATGGAACCTGAGCGGATTGAGCCTGGCGCGATTTTAAACATGTACAGACCGACAGCAATGGCAATGGGAATGGTCATAAACAGGGTGTATACGCCCCAGGGATTTTGGAACAGGGCATTTACCACAACAATGGCTAAGCCGGCGAGAGCCACGATAATGATGAAAAATACCGCCAGCGAGGTTGTTACACCGGTTAACGGTCCCACTTCGCGCCGGGCGATGACCGCCAGCGACTGGCCATTGTGACGTACCGACGCAAACAGAATGATAAAATCGTGCACGGCGCCGGCAAATACCGAACCTAATAAAATCCACATAAATCCGGGACCCCAGCCGTACTGGGCGGCCAGTACCGGGCCGACCAACGGCCCGGCGCCGGCGATAGCGGCAAAATGATGGCCGAATAATACCCATTTATTCGTCGGAACAAATTCACGGCCATCATTGCAGCGGTAGGCCGGTGTTACGTAAGCGTCGTTTAATGCCAGGACTTTGGCGGAAATAAAAGCTGAATAATACCGATAAGCCAATACATAGACGCAGATTGAAACTACCAGTAAATAAACGGAATTCACTCGGAAGTCCTCCTTTCGATTAAACAAATAATAATTCCTGGGTTATTCTTGCTTGCTATGGTGTGGAATTCCTCCTTTCGGATAAATTTACTATATATTCTAAATAATACAGTATACTGTTTAGTGCCGGCAATATGTATGCTGTGAAATGACAAAAAACCAGGATGAAATACATTGTCATCCTGGTTAGTAACACAAATTGATTAACATGATTACACAAATTATTATAGACCAAATAGTTTTTTTAGTTTGGGAACCTGTTGGCGGCTAACCGGCACTTCTTCCGGAAACCCTTCCAGCAAAAGATTATAGGTGCCGTTAAACCAGGGAATTATCTCCCTGATTTTCTCGATGTTCACCAAATAGGCGCGATGGGTCCGGAAAAACAAATGATCGTCCAGACGGGACTGTAATTCCTGGAGCGTCATATTGGAATAATAGCATTTATTCGCCGTCCGGATAGACAATTGTCCGTCTGTACAATAAACGGCGACGATGTCCTTGGTATTGATTACGGACGCCTTGCCGCTATGCTCAATAGCCAGTTTATGCTGGCAATAGGCGGCCGCCGGGGCTGGCGTGCGTTTTTTGGCTTCCGCCGGTACGGCGTCGGCGAGCTGGCTGCGTACTTTCTCAATACACTGGCAGACTCTTTTGGCGGAAAACGGTTTTAGCAGATAATCAACGGCATTCAGCTCAAACGCTTTCACGGCGAATTCTTCGTGGGCTGTGGCAAAAACCAGCAAAGGCAAGACCTGATTGGTATTTATTTTCTCTGCGGTCTGGATACCATTCACGCCAGCCATCTCAATATCCATAAAGATTAAATGCGGTTTGAGAGTCTGGAGCGCGTTAATGGCTGCTTCACCACTGGAGAATTCGCCGATAATTTCGATAGCCTGCAGTTGTTCCAGCAAATATCTTAGTTCGCTGCGGGACGGTTCCTCATCATCCACAATCACCACTCGCAGGCTGCGTGTTTGGTCAGCCATTACCCACAACCTCCATATCGATGGGAATATGCAATATTATTGTTGTCCCCTGCCCTTCCACACTGTTGATGATGAGGGCATGCTTCGGACCATAAATGGCTTTCAGGCGTTCGTTAACGTTGGTTAAGCCGATTCCGGCCCCTTTGCCAAAACCATGTTCCAGTACCTGGCGCTGGATGGCCGGCGGAATCCCCTGACCGTTGTCCGCAATGGCTATTTCCACCTGGTTGCCGGTTGTTTTCGCAAAGATTTTAATCGTGCCGCCAGCCTCATTGGCCAAAAGTCCATGTTTTACGGCATTTTCCACTAACGGCTGCAGGGTAAAGGTGGGGATAAATATATCAAGGGTATCGGCAGCGACGTCTTCTTCAATAGTGAGCCGCTGGCCGAAACGGGCCTGCTCCAGGGTTAAGTAGGAATCCACATGCTCCAGTTCCTCTTTCAGGGTTACGAAATCACGGGTTGCCTTTAAACTGCGGCGAAAGAAATCGCTTAATTCAATAAGCAGGTTACGCGCCTTTTCCGGATTTGTCCGGCAGAAGGACACGATGGTATTTAAGGCATTAAATAAAAAATGCGGATTGATTTGGGCCCGGAGCGCTTTGAGTTCGGCTTTGGCGGTCAGTTCGGCCTTGTGCTGAAGGGCCGACAGCTCAAGCTGGGTGCTGAAGACTTGCCCCAGGCCCTGAGCAAATTCAATGTCAAGAGCGGTAAGCGCTTCTTCCCGGGCATAATAAATTTTTAAGGTGCCGGCCAGCTCTTCCTGACAGTATAATGGCACTACAATCGCTGATTTGAGCGGACAGGTCGGCAGTGTGCAGCCAATTTCCTGCTGGGTCTGCGCTACGGTGACATGCCCATGCTCCAGGCAGGCTTTGGTTAACTTGGTAAACACCTGCATACCGGCGGCATGATGGTCGCTGCCCAGCCCGATATGGGTTAAAACCCGTTCCCGGTCGGTGATGGCCACGGCGGCAGCCGAGGTCATATTCAATATATTGGCGGCTACTTTTTCGGCTGATGTCGGATTAAGCCCTTGCCGGAAGTGAGGCAAGGTGGCATTGGCTATTTTTAGCGCCTTATGGGTTTGCAGGGCGGCAATTTTAGTCTGATGCTCCTTGGCATTATGAATAATGATCATAAAAATAGCGATACCGATGGCATTGGCCAAAGACATTGGTATGGCAATGCGGGAAACCAGCGACCAAGCCGTCTCGTAGGGCTTGGCAAACAGGAGGATCAGCGCCATGCTGAGCATAATTACGCTGACACCGGTAATAATGCCGGTGATCCATTCCGGTGCCTTGGGCTTGGTCCGTAGATGGATATAGCCGGCCAGTACGCCGCCAATAATGGTGGCAACACCACATTGGGTGGCGGTAAAACCGCCAAGGTATATGCGGTGCAGGCCGCTGATCAAGCCGGTGGCGGTTCCCACCAGCGGACCGGCCAGCAGGCCGGCGACAATGGAACCGGTATCGCGAACGTTGGCCAGTGCGCCTTCGATCGGTATGCCAAAATAAGTGCCGGCAACGGAAATTAGCGAGAAGATAAAAATTAATACCAGTTTCTCCCGTAAGGTAGTGGTTTCTTTAAAGATCAGCCGGAAAGCCCTGGTATGTGATAATACATAGGCAAAAACAGCGATGATGGCAATGCGCTGCACCAAGATGATTGATAAATTGCAGTCCAATATATCAATAGCGGTATTTTCCATAGGACTTATCCCTGCCTGTCCTCCGGCTGGCTTGCTGCTGACAGCAACCGGCTTATTTCGGTCATAACCCGCATGCTCATGGCTTCCATAGTTTCTTTGCCGGAATTATCCTTGCTGAACTGTAGCGGTTTACCGAAAATGATCTGAAACCGGGGCAACAAGTGACCGGCGCTAAATACTTTATTGGTACCAATAATGGCAGCCGGCACCACCGGTGCGCCGGATTTCAGGGCCAGCAGGGCCAGACCCGGTTCCGGCGAACCCAGCGCGCCGGTTTTACTGCGGGTGCCTTCCGGGAAGATTCCCAGGGCAGAGCCAGCGGCCAGCAGTGTCAAAGCAGTCCGGATAGCAGTCCGGTCAGCCGCGCCCCGTTTTACCGGAAAAGCCCCCAGTCTGGTAATAATCCAGCCAAACAGCGGATTGGCAAAAAGCTCTTGTTTGGCCATAAAATGAATTCGCCGCGGCAGTGCCGTACCAACCAGCGGCGGGTCCCACAGACTGATATGATTGGCGGCAATGATGACCCCGCCGGCCGGGATATTCTCAGCTCCTGACACCTGCCAGCGAAATACCAGCGAAAATATGGTTTTGAACACAATTCGCAACAACTCATACACGGGCCTGTTTCTCCTTGGCTAACGCCAGTATCTTTTCTACTGTGGCGCCAATGGACAATGCGGTGGTATCCAGATGCACCGCATCGTCGGCAGCTGTCAGCGGCGCAAGTTCACGTTCACAGTCGGCTTTATCCCGGCTGGCGATTTCAGCTTCCAGCTCAGCTAAATCAATCGTATAGCCCTGATCGGTAAGTTCCTGCCACCGCCGCCTGGCCCGCTCCTGGATAGAGGCCGTGAGGAATATTTTAATATCGGCATCCGGGAGAACATGCGTGCCGATATCGCGGCCATCCATTACCACCCCGCCCTGGCTGGCCAGGCCGCGCTGCAGCTTGAGCATAACCTGCCGCAACTCGGGCACCTGGGCTACTCCGGCTACCAGCCGGCTGACTTCCGGGGTACGGATAGCAGCGGTGATATCCTGGCCGCTTACTGCTACCTTGGTTTTTCCATTCACATAGGACAGTTTTAGATCAAGGTTGCCGGCTATGGCGGCAATGTCTTCGGCGCTGGGCTCGCCGGCCTGCTGCAGAGCCTGCCAGGCAACTGCGCGGTACATAGCGCCGGTATCAATATAAGTATAATTTAGTTCCTGGGCGGCAAGCTTGGCAACAGTACTTTTACCTGCTCCGGCCGGTCCGTCAATGGCAATTGTGAGTCGCTTCATGAGCTCTGGTCCCCTTTACTCCTGGCTTAAGCCTGTCAGCACATTAAAAAAGTCAGGATAAGAAATTTTTACACAGTCGGGCTCTCTAATTTCCACACCCTGGGCCGCTAAACCGGCTACCGCTACGGCCATGGCCATACGATGATCGTGGTGGGAATGACAGACTGCGTAGTTTAGCTGTTGTGGTCCGGTAATACTGAGGCCATCGGCTGTCTCGGTGATGGCCGCCCCCATTTTTCCCAGTTCCTGGGCAACGGCTTGCAGGCGGTCGGTTTCTTTGACCCGGAGCTCGTCCGCTCCTTTTACCACGGTTTGCCCTTCGGCAAACAGGGCCGCTACCGCCAATACCGGAATTTCGTCGATCAGGCGGGGAATCATCTCGGCTTCAATGGTTACCCCTGTCAGCTTGGCAGCGCGGACGACAATATCAGCCACCGGTTCGCGGCCGCTCCAGCGTTCGTTGGTTATGGTAATGTCCGCCCCCATCTGCGCCAGAATATCAAGAATGCCGGTACGGGTCGGGTTTATGCCGACATTAACCAAAACCAGCTGGCTGCCGGGAATAATAGAGGCGGCTACCAGCCAGAAGGCAGCAGAACTGATATCGCCGGGAACGTTAATCTCTGCGGGAGCGGTGAGCTGTTTGACCGGTTCCAGCGTAATGGTGTTGCCGGCTCGTTGTACCGGAATGCCAAAGGTTTCCAACATTCGTTCGGTATGATCGCGTGACGGTAGCGGCTCGGTGATTACCGTAGGACTGCTGGCAAAGAGTGCTGCCAGCAGGATGGCTGATTTGACCTGGGCACTGGCGACAGGCATAGCATACTCGATACCCTGGATTTGTTCGGCGGCTTGGATAGCCAGCGGTGCGTAGCGGGATTGCTCGCGTCCCAGTACCTTCACGCCCATTTTGGCCAGCGGGGTAATAACCCGGCCCATTGGGCGTTTGCGCAGGGACGCATCGCCGGTCATTACACTAAAAAACGGCTGTGTGCCTAACAAACCGGTTAAAAGCCGCATCGTTGTGCCTGAGTTGCCGGCGTCAAGTACATCCTGGGGCTCGCCCAGGCCGTACAAGCCATTGCCTTTTACCGTCAGTACGCCTTTATCAGCTTGCGTAACCTCCACGCCCATAGCCCGCATACAGCCAATGGTTGACCAGCAGTCGGCGGCATGAAGAAAATTGGTTACGGTTATCGGGGTAGCGGCCAGACCGCCCAGCATAATGCTCCGGTGGGATATGGACTTGTCCCCGGGAATATAGACAGTACCAGCCAGGCCGTCAGTTTTTTTTACCGTTATCGTTTCTCCCATACTACTATACTACTCCTTCTCGTTCATTCTATTTATTGTGCAGCGACCGGCCGAGTGCGGCGGTGAGCGTAGTCAATTCGGCCATAAGCTGGGCAAAGTTGCCCGGGGTCAGCGACTGCGGTCCGTCCGACAGCGCTTCTTCGGGACAAGGATGCATTTCTATTAAGAGACCATCGGCCCCCGCCGCCACCGCTGCTTTCGCCATGGGATTAACCCAGCGCCAACTGCCGGTTCCATGGCTGGGATCGACAATAACAGGCAAATGGCTGGTGTGCTTGACAACCGGGATAGCGTTCAGATCCAGGGTATTGCGGGTATATGTTTCAAAAGTACGGATACCGCGCTCACATAAAACAATCTGGCTGTTGCCGCCGGATAAAATATATTCTGCTGCCATCAGCCATTCCTCGATGGTAGCCGCTAAGCCACGTTTCAGTAAGATCGGTTTTTTACTCAGAGCGACTTCTTTTAACAGCACATAATTTTGCATATTGCGGGTGCCAATTTGCAGCATGTCAACATGCTCGGCGATGAGTTCCACCTTGCGCGGGTCGGTTACTTCAGAAATAACCGGCAGACCTACCTTCCGTCCTACCGTTTTGATGATTTCCAGACCGTCTTTTTCCAGGCCCTGAAAGCTATACGGTGAAGTCCGCGGTTTGTAGGCGCCGCCGCGCAGCATGGCGGCACCGGCTGCTTTGGCACTGATACCGGCCTGATAGAGCTGATCATAACTTTCGATCGCACAGGGGCCGGCAATGACAGGAATGCTGTCGCCGCCAAAGCTGGCTTTGCCAACCGTGACGACGGTGTTTTTTTGTTGAAATTCACGACTTGCCAGTTTGTAAGGTGTCTCGACGATAACCACTTTGTCTACGCCGGGCATTCTTTCGTATAACTCGGCATTACAGGCCGACAGATCGCCGTTGGCAGTAATAATTGTTTTATCCGAGCTGGTTATCGAGTGACCGTCCAAACCCAACTGACGAAGTTTGTCCATTACCCGGTTAACCTGGTCGGTAGTGGGCGCATTCATCATTATAATCATAACAGGCCTCCAAAACTATCCAAAAATGTATTAGTATAATTCCCTACCCGGTAAAAATTCTCCTCTAAATATCTGCGGTGCGTTGCCAAGTTTCTGTTAAATATTTCACCACTGCTCCCGCCGGCCCGGTTACCGTTTAAAAATAACTTTGCCGACAACAATCAAATTATTCTGGCCTTCCAGCAGAATACCGTCAAGCGGATATACCATATCATTTTTATGAGTATCGATTATAAACTGGGCAGGTGTTTTTATTTTGGTGGCATCAATTTCGATATAGTCACCGTCATAAAGGGTGATATCGACCTTGCCCTTGGCGAAATTGCCCATATTCTTGCCGTTTACCGTCACCACGGCAGCGATATCGGCCGGGGGATTAATCATCCGGATGGTGACGTCTTTGCCGGGCCGCAGCGTGCGCATGGAGCGGGCGAAAACTCTGTTTACCGTATTCATCGTTTCGGCGGGATTTGGCAAGGGAACGTCGGCGGCATACATGGTGGCCGGCGATGTAATCTGTTCTCCTTCCAGCCTGTCGGCCAGCGACAGGTATTTCCGGGCATCGCTGTTTAGGAGGAGAACCTGACATACCAGTAAAAGAATGACTGCAGCAGCAGACAATTTAATCAGCAGCCTGTCGATCGTGGCAAAATACCGGTGGCGGAATCTGTTATGCCTGTTTTCCATACCAATCCCCCTGTTATATTTTACGCTAGTGCTGGCTGGCAGCCGCCTTGCCGGCTACATACCCGGTTGAAAAAGCAGCCTGTAAGTTAAAACCGCCGGTGTAGCCGTCAATGTCGATAACTTCACCGGCAAAATACAGTCCGGAGACCAGTTTGGATTCCATAGTGCGGGTCTGTATTTCCTTGGTGCTGACGCCGCCGGCGGTGACGATGGCTTCGGCTACCGGGCGGGTCTGCGTAATGGTAAAGGTCAGGTGCTGCAGAATGTCCAGCAGGCGAGTGCGTTCTTCCTTAGTAATCTGATGGACGAATTTGTCAGGATCGATAAAAGATAAATCGATGACCACCGGGATGAGTTTGGCGGGCAGTAATTCATGCAGGGAATTTTTCAATTGCTTCCTGGCGAATTTTGTAAAATCCCTTTGCAGCCGCTTGTCCAAAGTTTCCATACTGAGCGCCGGCTTTACATTAATTTCCATGGCAACCTCCTGGCCGGGGGCAGCGGCAAACCGTTCGGACACTTTTTTGCTCAAAGACAGGATGATCGGCCCGGACAGGCCATAATGGGTAAACAACATTTCACCGAATTCATCAGCCAGCTTTTGACCGGCACTGAAAACCGTTGCCGTAACATTTTTAAGTGACAAACCCTGCAATTCGCTAATCCAGTCTTCCGCAACCTCCAGCGGTACGAGTGAGGGCTTGAGCGGCACAATGGTGTGCCCGGCCGCCTGCGCCAGCCGGTAGCCGTCCCCGGCAGAACCGGTGCCAGGGTAAGATGCACCGCCGGTCGCAATAATTACGGCATCGGCCCGGTATTCGGCCTCGGTCGTAACTGCACCGGCGGCGCGGCCATTTGCCAGCAGGATTTTTTTTACGCTCTGGCCTGTATGGACGGTAACCTGGAGTTTGCTTAATTCGCGGGAAAAAGTTTTAATAACATCCCGGGCCTGGTCGCTGACGGGAAACACCCGGCCGCCGCGTTCCACTTTCGTAGGCAGCCCGGCCTGATTAAAAAAGTCGATCACATCCTGGTTGGTGAATGCATGGAAAGAACTGTATAAAAAGGAGCCGTTGCCGGGCATGTTTTTTACCAGTTCGGCGATTTCGCAGTTATTGGTAATGTTGCAGCGCCCTTTGCCGGTTATGAGCAGCTTGCGGCCAATCTCCTTCATTTTCTCAAGCACGGTTACCCGCGCACCCTGCTGAGCGGCGCTGACTGCCGCCATTAGCCCGGCAGCCCCGCCGCCGATGATAAGAACATGCTGCATATTTCTCACTCACTTTAAATTTATTATTCTGGTAACCCGATCAAAAAAACCCTTATTTACATGAAAATAAGGGTAAAAATTTTAGTTGCTTTTTTTCCGGCCCAACCGCTTCAGTTCTTCCACTTCCCCGGCGAGCAGCTGGCGGTACTGCCCACGGCGAAGACCCTCCAGAGTTAGAAAAGCAAACTGAACTCTTTTGAGGTTTTTTACCGGAAAACCAATTGCTTCACACATGCGGCGGATTTGCCTGTTTTTGCCTTCGTGAATAATGAGCTCCAGAGTTGTAAGCGCTTTTTCCCGGTCAACGGCCACCACATTTATTTTCGCGGGGGCTGTAACCCCGTCTTCCAGCCTGATACCGGCTCGCAGCCGGTCGAGTTTTTCCTCCGGCGGGTAGCCCGCCACTTTGGCTAGATAGGTTTTGGTAATCTCATGACTGGGGTGAGTTAAGGCGTAGGTTAATTCGCCGTCGTTAGTCATGATAAGCAAGCCTTCGGTATTATAGTCGAGTCTGCCGACCGGATAAATCCTTTCCGGGATACTGGCAACAAGCTCAGCTACCGTTTTGCGGCCCCGGGGATCTTCCCGCGTAGTAACAACCCCTTTGGGTTTGTTAAGTAAAATATAAACATACTTTTCGGCTTTGAGCTGCTTGCCGTCAACAGCCACCCTGTCCCGCCGCGGTTCAATCTTGGTGCCGAGTTCAGTTACAACGGCACCGTTAACTGTAACCCTTCCTGCCTTAATGAGTTCTTCGGCATCGCGCCGGGATGAGATACCGGCTTGCGCGATGACTTTCTGCAAACGTTCTAGCATTGAATATTAATTCCTACTTTCAATTTAGTTTATTCTTGAACAAATTGACCAAAATCAGTCTGTACTTTACAGGTGCGAATCAGCTTATTGTCCCTGCCTGCTCTTACACAGCTGCCGCAGATGCCTTCACCACAGCACATCGTAGTATTGTTGGTGGCTGCCATCGGGAGATCAACCCCGGCGGCCTGCATGGCGGCAATAATTCCGTAATGCTGTTCATCAGGCCCGGCACTCACAATCAATTCCGGCCGCAAGGCTGAGTCCGCCAGGATTTCCGCCAGAGCCGGCAAGCCAAACTGGCGCATGGAGGCTACTTCCTGCACAGCAACGCCAAATTCGGCGAGTTCGCCGGCAATAAATACCTTGCCAATTTTGCCGGGTGCCAGGAGCGCCTGCACCGTATTGTTCTTTTTGGCCAGTTGGGCCGCTATTGGTACAGCCGGCGGCTGCCCCATACCTCCAATTATTAATAATATTTTACCATTATCTATATTGTCAATCCAGGGTTGACCAAAAATACCATTATAATACGGTCCGCGCACCAGAACCTGGCTGTTATCATCGGTCAGCAGCCGCGCTGATTTTGGCCCGATGGTCTCGACCACCACCTGAATTGTGTTGTGCCTTACTTTCATTATTCCCACGGGAAAGTGATAAAATGGCTGGTCAAAGGGACGGCGCAAAAAAACAAATGCACCGGCACGGTCAAGCGCTGCCGCCAGTTCAGAAGCAACCTCCATTTCCAACAGGTATGTATTAGCCGCAATGATTTGCTTTGTACTGAACTCGGTGGTGGATTCCAGCCGTACCGGTGTATCCTCGTCTGTCAGCCACTGTTTGTTTTTTGCCTGCCATTGTTTTTCATATAGTATGCACACACCGCTCCAATTGCAGTCACATACCGCCTCGCCTTTCAAATGGCTGCAAAACGTGCAATGGTTGGTTATGGAAAGTAGGCAGGGACAATAGGGCGAGTTGATATCAATGCACTTCATAGTCAGTTTATTCGGCATGTCGCTCCCTCCTTGCTATACCAGGCACGTATTATAAACGTCATTCAGGCCGGCTTTGATTACCCGGTCATTGATTTCTCCCCGTACAGCCGAGTACAGTCCCAGCTGCTGCATTCGTTCAAAATAGACGGAGCCGGAGAAGGTATAGCGTAATTTGATGCCTTCTTCTGTCAGCATTTGCTCATGAATAAAGGCGATGAAATCGCCGGATGCCAGTTCGAACGGCAGTTCAAGATACTGCATGTCAATGCAGCAGCGTACGGCATTGTGGCCGGCGAGCAGGCCGGTTACCACCGCTTCGGTATGACCTACCAGAATGCCGGATTTTTCGCCGGCGCAGAAGAGATTGTCGACTCCCTCGACTTTCAGTGCATTATCACAGGGGGCAATCCCCAGATACCTGATGGAATTACCGACTCCGCCGGAATAAGGGTCTTCATATCTGGCGCGTTCGAGCCCGGGGATTGTTCGCAGCATGTCAAGCGGGAAAAACGGCGTCATTAGTTTGGCGTGGCCGGTATCGATCAATACGACATTCTCCGCATAGTCGGCAATGGCGTATTGGGAACAGGCTTTTTTGCCCAGCATGCCTGATTTCTTGAGATTTTCCGGCAGCGGAATGACTACCATGCCTTCGGCTTCCAGTTTATCCTTCAGTTCAGGACTAAGCGAATCTTTATTGATTTTGCAGGACCCGCTCATGGCGCCAAAAGTTCCGTCGGCTTTTTTACCCATAACCTCTTTGATTTCTGCTTTGGCGGTGACGCTGACACGCGGACCGAAGGTCGGGCAGCGGAGAATGCACATCGCGCAGCCGTTGCCGTATTTTAAGCAATTTCCCATTGGCCCGGAAGTGCCGGTCGTATCGACAAATGCGTCGCCCTTGATGATTTGCTCATTATCATCGGTGAGATACTGAATCTTTTTACCATACTTACCAACACCGGATATTCTGGTGCGGGTTTTGATCTCAATACCATAATTTTGCAGTATTTTTTTTACCAGTGGTTCCATGGTAGTTACATCATAGAAAGAAGCATGGCTGTGTCCGGGAAAATGAATGCCCCTGTGCCGGCTGTTGGCATCCATAGCAACAAACAAATCGCCCCCACCCATGGCAATAGCTTCTTCGGCAGCCGTATATCTACCATTATTGCGGAATATGCCACCGACCAGGCCGGTTCCCAGCAATAAGTCGGTACGCTCCAATAAAACTACCTGCGCTCCGGCCTTGGCAGACGCTAACGCCGCTGCGCAGCCGGCCCAGCCGCCGCCAACCACTACCACTTTAATCATGGAATTACCTCCCATTCCCTCTTTAAATCACATTACAGTGTATTCATTCAGCCGGGAAGTGCCACAAGGGCCAATATAGAAAAAACTGGTAACGAATGTTACCAGCTGCCGGCAAACAGATATTGACAGATATAGACCGATATCAGGAAACTGGCGATATCGCCGGATAAGCCGACCAACAGCGCATAGCGGGGATTGCTGATGGATACTGCGCCGAAATAGACAGTCAACACATAAAAAGTAGTGTCGGTACTGGCCAGCACGGTGGAGGCGATCTTACCCACCTGCGAATCAGGACCATAGGTATTAAACAGTTCTGTCACCAGTCCCAGCGAGCCACTGCCTGACAGCGGCCGCATAATAGCCAGGGGAACAAGCTCTGAGGGGACTCCCAGCACATGGAGTACCGGGGCCATAAAGGCTATGCAGGCGTCCATAGCGCCGGAAGCCCGGAAGATGCTGATGGCCACCAGCATAGCTACCAGGCAGGGCAGGATGCGCAGCGCGGTCGTAAACCCTTCCGCCGCCCCTTCTACAAAGGCTTCGTATACTTTTACCCTGCGTAGATAGCCAACTACAGGAATAAGGAGCAGCAAAAACGGAATCGCCCAGACCGACAACTGCTCACACAACGCAAGCAACATCCGTTCTTCCTCCTTATGATGTTTTGGGTAACTTTGGTCTTGCGGGTTAGTGTTTCCAGAGAGCCCGGCACACGCGGTCAACGAGCAGCACAAAGACGGTAGCCAGCAGACTGACAAGCAGGGTGGGCCCGACTATTTCGGCGGGATTGACGGAGCCTGCCGCCGAACGCAGGGCAATCATGGTGGCCGGCACAAGGGTGAAACCGGTAGTACATAACGCGAGTAAGGTACACATGGCCGGTGTCGCAGTATCTTTGCGGGGATTCAGGGTTTGCAGCTGCTGCATGGCTTTGATGCCCAGCGGTGTTACGGCATTGCCAAGCCCGAGCATATTGGCGCTGATGGTGACAATTATGGCGCCCATGGCCGGATGCTGCTTAGGGATACTGGGAAACAAGCACCTGATAATGGGACCCAGAATATAGGCGATGACTCTGACCAGTCCTGATAATTCGGCAATTTTCATAATACCCAGCCATAAGCACATCACACCGATTAAATTGATTGACAATTCAACGGCACTTTGGGCTGCGTTGATGGCACTGGCCGTGACAACCTCTATCCGTCCGTTTATACCCGCATACACAATCCCACTGGCCATAAGCGTCAGCCAAATCAGGTTTATCACGTTGCTATCACCCATTATGATGGTATGATTGATTCGATCTGCCTAGAACTAAAAAAGGACGCCCGCAGGCGTCCTCGCATTTAAGCGAAATTACGGATTACATAGTTGACAAAACCCCACACTGAACCCCACAACAAGCCAAAAAATGATTTTCGCTCTACTCCCTGGTCGGCCACCAGATCAGTACTGGCCACCTCAACGTTATTATACATGATTTTAACGCTGCCCAGCTTTTGGCCGGCGACCACAGGCGCATTGATTTTGGATGGGGCATCGATAACTGTGGTAAATTTATCGCGTTCATTTTCGGTCATAGGTAAGGAAATATCATTCAGAGCCAGCAGCCGTACCTCACCGGTCTTCCCTTCGCTGACCCTTACCGTTTTTAATAGGTCGCCTTGGGCGACGATCGGGACCTGCTTAAGCTGGACGAAGCCATAATCCAGCAGCTTGATGGAATCGTCCCACATATGTTCGCTGTCTAATACTACCGCAATAATCTGCATACCATTGCGATTGGCAGCCGATACCAGGCAGCGCCCGGCAGCATCGGTATAGCCGGTTTTGACGCCATTAGCCCCGTCATATAACCACAGCATTTTATTTTCGTTATATAAATCGCGGTCATGGTCTTTACCGGGCCAGGGAATGATTTTATGTTGGGTGGAAACGATTTGTTTAAATAATGGATTTCGATAGCCGTAGGCGGCGATTTTAGCAAGATCATGAGCAGTGGTATAGTGATTTTCATCAGGCAGCCCGCTGGTATTGGTAAAGTTGCTGTTGACGGCACCAATAGCATGGGCCTTTTCAGTCATCATTTTGGCAAAGTTATCGGTCGAACCGGCAATATGTTCGGCTACAGCCACGGTAGCATCATTGCCGGAAATAAGCATGATGCCATATAACATATCCAGCATTTTTAATTGTTCGCCGGCGCTCAGCCACAGCGATGACCCTTCGGTGCTGGCAGCGTTGTTGCTGGCAGTAACAACATCATCCAATTTGCCGTACTCCAGCGCGGTAATTAACGTCATAATCTTGGTTGTACTGGCTGGGAAGCGACGCTCTTCAGCGTTTTTGCTATACAGCACTTTACCTGTTGATGCTTCCAGGACAATCGCTGCTTTGGCGGTAAGCTCCGGCAAGGCAGTTTGTGCCAATGCATTGGCCGGCAATAATACACACAGCAGCAGGAGTATTCCAAGATTAACTAGTCGTCGCATAATCTAGTCCTTTCGTATAGGATAAGCCAAAGAATATTATATAATTAAATTGTCTCAAGGTCAAAGTTAAGACATTTCCAGGCTTGTCTAAATTTGGCAGGTAATAATTATTATCCTGGCATTAATTCAGGCAAAGGC
>JAEZQV010000363.1 GCA_023441125.1 Bacillota bacterium | reverse complement strand
ATTTTGACGGACAACCAAAAATATACGGTACATAAAGACGAATCCATTACTTTTCAGGCCGACAGGTCCCATGGCTATCATAATGCAGGCACCGGCCTGGCGCGATTAAGCATGGTCATTTATTATTCGTCCTAGCTGCCAGGTGTATGGTAGGCGGCTTAGCCGGCAAGTTTGTTAGGGAGGCTATGTAAAAATGCCAAAAAGATTACTGGTTTTACTTGGTATTCTAGGCGGGCTGCTTTTAATCGGCTGGCTGATCAAACTGTATTGTTTCCCGCCGGCGCTGCCGCAGGAATTGCCTCAAGCCGGACCGGCGCCTGTCGAGCCTCGGCCCGAAAAGCCTGCCAGTCCGCAAAGCTCCATGCCGGCCGCTTTACCGGTACAGGCCGGTGAAGCTGAGGAAAAATCGCTGGGGTCACAGCGCATCGCCAATACCAAGCCGGCAATGGCCGGGAATAATAAGGTGGATTTGGCCGGGCACGGCATGTCCCTCAGGCGGGAAGAGAAAAAAGGGTATGAAATTCTGCCCGGCGTAACCGTAAAAAGCAGTGCCGTCACCATTACCCTGGATCAGGATAGCAAAAAGTCGCTTGAGCTTGAACGCAGTCCGGCTAATAGCGGCAGTCAATATCAAATACTGCTAAAAAGCAAATTTTGATTAAGTACAATGGCCGGGAAAAGAAAATTCGGTTGTTTGCAGGAATTCATTTATTCATAGAGAAATCGATTAATAAATAAACCCCTTGTATGCTTTGGCATAACAGCGGGCAGGAGATCCGCCCAGTGCCGCGTTGTGAGTATGGTGGCTGCCGTTATCAGGTCTGCTTTTGCTGGGTGCAGCGTTGCTGCAAATTAAAAAACCCGAGGCATGTTAGAACTCGTCCGGAGATTCTTCCATGCCTCGGGTTTTATCCAATAACCAAGCTGCGGTTATCTTGGCTGAAATATCCTTTTAAAACAGGAGGGCATATGGTAAAAACCTGGAAATTCTTTGCGCTAGGCGCCCTGTCCATGCTTGTCCTGATGATTGCCGGCTACCTGATTTTTACCGCCATTGACAAAAATCTGCCTGATGCTTCCGGCCAGACGGAAGGAATGGGTAACAGCAATACGGTTACCATTACGCCGCTGCCTTCGCTGCGCATTATTCGCGGCACGGAAGTGTCGTTTGAAGGAAAGACGGAATTGCGGCAGGCTATTGCCGGCCGCGCGGCTCGTAACCTAACTGTTGTCAGTTTCCAGGCGACCGGTGAACATGCGGACAAGTCATTTATTAAAATTGTCTGGGAAAACGGCGAAACGGACAAGGTGTATCCAGATACACCGGAAAAAAAGTTTGCCGAGGACCGCA
Organism: Bacillota bacterium; assembly: GCA_023441125.1. The sequence continues at coordinate 2,635 of JAEZQV010000363.1, read as the reverse complement.
GGGCTGTGGAAATTTCAATAACGGGCTACAGCATGCATGAACGGCGGATTCTTAGGGATTCCAGCCGTCCAGGGACGCTGACGTGGGAAATCCGGTATGAGCCGGTAGAATAGGCCGGTGGTTTGTTACCCTGCATCATTGGGACTGTTTAGCGAACAATAAAAAGGAGGAGGCGATGAGACATGCCGGTTATTACTATGGAAGCCGGAACAATGAATAAAGAGCAGAAGGAGGCTCTCATTCAAAGGTTTACTGCTACGGCCAGTGAAATTCTGCAGTTGCCGGAGCAGGCCTTTGTGGTTGTCCTTAAGGAAAATCATCCGGATAACATTGGCACAGGGGGAAAAATGCTCAGCAAGGTAATTGCGGCAAGAAGCCAAGGCTAAGGCAGGCGGGGAATCGCTTTGACTTGCGGCGTATGCCCATAGCCTGCACAAGGCTGATTACGGTAAGAAAGGTTGGATAGCTATGCAATATCGTTTATTGGGGAAAACAGGATTAACAGTGTCTGAAGTCGGTTTTGGCTGTATTCCGATTATTCGCCTGGACACCAGCCAGGCTGTTAAGACGCTGCGCCACGCGTTTGACAAAGGCGTTACCTTTTATGACACGGCCAATGCCTATCGTGACAGTGAAGAAAAAATCGGCCGCGCTTTCGCTGGCATGCGCGATAAAATTATCATCGCCACCAAGACCGGGAAACGCGACGGGGCCGGGGCGCTGGAGCACCTGGAAAACAGTTTGCGGATGCTGCAAGCCGATTACATTGATTTGTACCAGTTACACCAGGTCTCAAATGAGCGCGACTGGGAGGTCGCCAGCAGTGCCGGCGGTGCGCTGGAGATTGTCACCAAGGCGCGGGACCAGGGCAAGCTCAGACATATCGGCGTAACGTCGCACAGTCTGCCCATGGCCTTGCGGCTGGTAAAAACCGGCTTGTTCAGTACCGTTCAGTTTCCGTTTAATTTCATTGAGGAGGCCGCCAAGGACGAACTGCGGCAACTGGCAGCCGCAATGAATGTCGGCTTCATTGTGATGAAACCGTTTGCCGGCGGTATGATTGACAATGCCACCGCAGTTTTTAAATATTTGCGGCAGTTTCCCGAGATGATTCCTATTCCCGGCTTCGATTCCCCGGCAGCGGTAGACGAAATTTTAGGGTTGTACGGCGAGACCAATGTCGTGACTGACGCCGACCTGGCCTTGATGGATAAATACCGCGCCGAGCTTGGCCAGCAGTTTTGCCGGCGCTGCCAGTACTGCATGCCTTGCCCGCACGGGGTTACTATCACGCCGGCCATGGGGTATCAGGTCGTAGCGTCACGGATGTCGCCGGCTGTTGCCGTGGAGTTTTCGGGCAGCGTTATGGAAACGGTCCCCAATTGCGTGGAATGCGGCGAGTGTATCGAACGCTGTCCTTACGATCTGCCCATACCGGCCATGCTGAAAAAACACTATGCAATGTATCAACAACATCGCGAAAATCGGCAATAAACTAACAAACTGTAAATTTTCAGATAAATTTAATATTGACAGCGCGCAGATTTTTCTGTAATATATCAACAACAGCATGTATTACATAGTAAAGACGATGAACGGAAGAGTAGTTATACCACGATACTCTCAGCGAGCCGGGACTGGTGTGAGCCGGCAGTAGCCAATATAACGAAAATCATCCGTGAGTTGCGGGCTGAAGGTTTTAGTAAGCCGCGCCGGGTTCTCCCCTGGGAGAAATTGCCGCCCGTTATTGCGGCGAGGTATCGAGCTATGCTCCGTACCGATGAGCAGCTATGGTTTAGACCATAGAATTTGGGTGGTAGCGCGGATTAACCTCCGTCCCTTATGTGGGGACGGGGGTTTTTTATTTTCTAAAAAATAGTGTGATAATATAAGGAGGTAAACCACTTGAAGATGTTGGGGGCAGAAGCTGTTATTGAATGTCTGAAGGCTGAAGGAGTAGAAATGGTATTCGGTTACCCGGGCGGATGTGTTTTGACACTGTATGATGCATTGTTCAAGGCCAATTTTCCTCATGTTTTAACACGGCACGAACAAGGAGCCGTTCACGCTGCCGACGGCTATGCGCGGGCAACCGGCAAAACCGGGGTTTGCTTCGCTACGTCGGGACCGGGAGCGACCAACCTGATCACCGGTATTGCCACCGCTTATATGGACTCTGTGCCCTTAGTGGCCATCACCGGCCAGGTCGGCGTGGCCGTAATCGGCAAGGATGCTTTCCAGGAGGCCGATGTTTGCGGTATCACTACTCCGGTTACCAAGCACAATTACCTGGTAAAAAAAGTTCAGGATCTGCCCCGTGTTATGAAGGAAGCGTTCTTTATTGCCCGTACCGGCCGGCCAGGGCCGGTTGTTGTGGATATTTCCCGCGATGTATTTAATGCCGTTTTGGACTTTACTTATCCCGAAACAGTTACATTACGGGGCTATAAGCCGCTGTTTGCCGGCGAGCCGGCAATGCTCGACCAGGCAGTGGCGGCCTTAGTGGAAGCGAAAAGCCCGGTGATTTTTGTGGGTGGCGGTGTTACTATCTCGGATACCGCGGCAGAAGTGCGCCGGTTCGTCGAAAATACAGGTTTGCCTGTTTTTTCGAGCCTGATGGGCTTAGGCTGTATTC